>DYRK01000461.1 GCA_020718785.1 Desulfatirhabdium butyrativorans
GAAAAACAGGGAAAGATATGAGCCGGGAGACAATCAGAATACTTATTGTGGAAGATGAAGAAATGGTCCGTGTCAATCTGGAGGATTTCCTTGAGGACGAAGGGTTTGACCTGAAATCGGCAGACAGCGGCGAACAGGGGATTGCGTTTCTGAATGCGGGTCTGTTCGATATTGCCGTAGTTGATATGCGGCTGCCCGGCATCAACGGAAATACCTTCATCAAAGAAGCCGGTAAGATACAGCCGAACCTCAAATTCGTCATTCATACCGGTTCTACATTTTACTCGCTGCCCGCGGAACTCAGGGAAATGGGAATCACAAACGAACAGATTCTGCTCAAACCGCTGTCGGATATGAGCCTTCTGAGCCGGGTGATCAGGAAGTTAATTAAGAGGTGAGAGGTCAGAGGTCAGAGGAATCTCATCTTACCTCTCACCCCTTACCTCTTACCTTCTTCTAAGGAGAGTCCTAATGGATAAGAAAAAAGCAACAGTGCTTTGTATTGACGATGAGGAAATGATCCGCGTAACCATCGGTGATTTTCTCGAAGATTCGGGATATTGTGTGCTTCAGGCTGAAAACGGAAAAACCGGACTGAAACTCTTTCGTGAGGCAAAACCCGATATTATTCTTGTTGACCTGATGATGCCGGAAGTGGACGGCTTTGAGGTACTGACACAGGTAAAAACAGAATCGCCTCAGACCCCGGTGATCGTTATTTCCGGAACCGGCGTTATTCAAGATGTGATCGAAGCCATCCGGCGGGGAGCCTGGGATTATCTTACCAAACCCGTCATGAATCTGGCTGTTCTGGAACACACGGTCAATAAAACCCTTGAAAAAGCCGTTCTTATACGCGAAAACGAAGACTACAAAAAATATCTGGAAGAAAAAGTCCGTGACAGAACTCTCGAACTGGAAAAAATCAATACCCAGCTCAGATCAACATTGCAGGAAACCGTGAATGCGCTGTCTGCAATGACCGACAAACGCGATCCATATACATCGGGTCATCAGAAACGCGTCTCTTCGCTTGCCGCAGCCATTGCAGAAGAGATGGGGCTTTGCGGGGATACAGTCGAGTCAATACGCATATCGGGATTGCTGCATGATATCGGAAAAATCTATGTGCCGGCAGAGTTTCTGGCAAAACCCACCCGTCTGGAACGCGAAGAAATGGATGTGATCAGAAAGCATTCCTTTGTGGGATACGATATTTTGATTAACATCAATTTTCCCTGGCCCGTGGCAGAGATTGTGTATCAACACCATGAACGCATTGACGGCTCAGGCTATCCCCGCGGGCTTAAAGGCGGAGAAATTCTTTTGGAATCGAAAATTATCGCTATTGCCGATGTAGTCGAGGCAATGTCTTCACACAGACCTTACCGCGCCTCGCTGGATATCGAAGAGGCTCTCCGTGAAATCAGAAAGAATAAAGGCAGGACATACTGTCCGGAATGCGCGGAGGCTTTTTTTGAATTCTTCCGTAAACAATCCGGGACGATAAAGAATTTATTCAGATAAAATAAGTGAGAAATGAGAAGTGAGAAAAGAGAAATAATATGAAGTTATTTGCCAAAGTATTTCATTCTGATGTCAGCATTACCGTAAAGCTCCTCTGTCTGAATCTGCTGCTTTTTATTGTGTTTGCAATTATCATCGGAGTAATGAGCCGGGCATTCGATACTATCGGACATCTCACCGCGGCTGTCACAGAGCGTAACATACAGGTGATCAGCAATGCCCGCACAGGAAGAGAACTTTCAGCACTGTTTAATAAAATCCAGTTGCTTATTACAACTTTTCATGAAAATGAAAATCTGCTGAAAACCGAAGGGAAAGCCATCTTAAATGAAATCAGCCGGCTTTCTGCCCGGACCTCCGGAGGCAAAAGCTTCGATATTGCTTTGCAGGAATTTGCAGGGAAAACAGAACTTCTTTTCAGACATGCCGCGGCGGTCAATGATATTTCCGCAAAAATCCGCAGGATAGACAATGAGATATCGGTCTGTCTGACAGAAACGGAGGATGCTGTCTCTGAAACTATGGTTGAACTGGCAATGAAGGGAGAAGACATCTCAGGTACCGAACAGATAAGTAATCTTATCCCTTCTTTTCGGGAAATCCTGATCAAAGTTATTTTTCATTTTGTCAATCTCAAGCTGATGCGCTCTGATACCGGAGAGATAGAACCGATCATCGCATTGCTGGACGAGTTGTCTCTGCGTGTCCGGAAAATCGGCGAATCCGATCCGATGCTTTTTTCAAAACACGGAAACAATCTGCTCCGAAGTGTTTCGGAGTACAAAGAAACAGTCATCTGTTTCAACGACGCCAGAATAGCTTTTCTTCAGCAGGCTGCCGTAGTTGATGAGGCAAAGTCAAAGGCTGTTGCTGTTATGATGCAAGTCGAAGTGCAGACCTCCGCTGCCTTTGACAGAGTTCAGGAAGAAAACACAGATATGATAAAATCTTCTATCCGGACCGTTTACATTCTGTCCGCTGTGATTGTTATTTTTTTCAGTGTCCTGACATACATTTTTTTCCTGCTGAATATCCGCAGTCCCATGGATCAGATATGCAAAGGACTTGAATCTATAGGCGACGGGGACCCGGATGTCCGGATACGGCTGAACCGTAGGGATGAATGGAGTGTGATCGAAAAATCTCTCAACAGAATGGTCTCGGAAGTATGGAATTCCTATTCCGAACTTTACCGCAAAAATGAAGAATTGCAGCAGATGCACCACGAACTGCGGAAAACACAGCGTTATATCAAAAACATTATTGATTCGATGCCTTCGGTTATGATCGGCGTTGACCCCGAAGGCAGAGTCACACACTGGAACACGGCTGCCGAGAAATCAGCCTGTATCGGCCCCGATGCCATCGAAGGCAGACTGTTCACGGAGGTCTATCCCAATCTGGCATCGCAGATGGAAAATATCCGGGCTGCGCTGGAAAACCGGACTCCCCGGAAGATGGAAAAACAGATCCGTCATACACAGGATGAAATCAGATATGAAGATATTATGATTTATCCGCTGGCAACAAACGGCGTGGAAGGCGCGGTCATCCGGGTTGATGATGTCACCGACCGCGTTCGTATCGAAGAGATGATGATTCAGACCGAAAAAATGATGTCTGTGGGCGGACTGGCTGCCGGCATGGCACATGAGATAAACAATCCGCTCGGCGTTGTACTTCAGGGAGTGCAGAATGCGTTCCGCCGTCTTTCTCCTGACCTTGAGGCAAACCATATCATTGCCGAGGAATGCGGAACCAATCTCGAAGCTATCCGCATCTATCTGGAGCAGAGAGGTATTTTCAGATATTTGGAAGGAATAAAAGAATCGGGAACCCGGGCTGCTCGTATCGTGACGAATATGCTCAATTTCAGCCGTCACAGCGAATCCAACATGACTGAAACCGATATCCATAAACTGCTTGACAACACGCTGGAACTGGCTGCAAACGATTATGATCTGAGAAAGAAGTATGACTTCAGATATATCAGCATTGTGCGGGAGTATGATCCTGAACTGAGGCAACTGACCTGTACTCCTACGGAAATCGAGCAGGTGGTTCTGAACCTGCTGAAAAATTCCGCTCAGGCAATGGCTGAAATAAAAGGCTTCCTGTCTGAACCGAAAATTATTCTGCGGACCCGTAAAGACGGAAACTATGCTCAGATAGAGGTTCAGGATAATGGTCCGGGAATGGATGAAAAGACACGCACCCGCATTTTCGAGCCGTTTTATACCACAAAAGGCGTGGGCGTGGGAACCGGGCTGGGACTTTCGGTTTCTTTTTTTATTATTGCCAACAATCACAAAGGTCTTTTGTCTGTGGAATCCGAACCCGGAAGAGGAGCCAGATTCATCATCCGGCTGCCGCTGGAAAAAGTGAGAAATTAAAAGTGAGTCTAAAACACAATCCTTGCAGATATTCTTGCCACCGTCATAAGTTGCACTTCTGTAAAACGATTTGATATGTCAAACCTGCCTTTATCCGGCACACAGGGAGCGAGAGTGTAGCAGGCATTCGCCTCCGCTGCATTCGGGAGAGTCAATGCCTTATCCCCGGTCACGTCAAATTTTCCCATGCCCACAGACGCATCTTTGCCGTAGCCCCATCTGCCGATTTTTTTCATTGCACAATGTATTTTTTCAACCGCTGCGGCAGATTCGTCAATAAGAACAAAAACCGCCAATTCCATGCCCGGGTAGTAATAGATGACCTCCTGAGAATAGGGCGCAAAAGGCTCTTTGCCGGTAGTACCGGTTAAACGGTTGATTCTGTTGTGAGGCTGAGAAAAACCGGCACTCAAGCACTTGGAATGTCCGGACCGCCGGGTTTCTTCTTCCGGCACATCTTTCATTACTTCTTCAAACAGTTCTTTATCGTTCAGAAAGTGCTGCTTTGAAAGATCGAGATATAAATTCTCTTCGACGATCATCCATTTTCTCTTCTTTTTCTCCTTGATACTCTTATGCTTTTCCCTGCGATCTTTTTCTTGGGAGGGAAAAAGCCGGGACAAAGGCATGTCAGGACATTTCAGCACATAACGGGGAGCAGGCTGAGTCAGCTTGGGAAAAGCAGAAGAAAAGACGGCAAAAGGCTTTTCCGCGTATGTTCGGATATGTTTTTCCAGACCGCCGTCTAACAGATCGGGATCATGCGCCGCCTGCCAGCAGAAATGCCCGAAAATAGTATCGCCCTTCAGCGGAGTTACAAATCCCGATGTCGGCTTTATGGTGATTTCGTAAAGGTTCAAGGGATCACTCCTTGGATAGA
>DYRK01001175.1 GCA_020718785.1 Desulfatirhabdium butyrativorans
AAAGCGGGTTTGCCAATTTTCAGATGGGCCGCTTTACGTCAAAATGAGAATTACTGTTATACACAACTCTTTCTTGACATACAAGCCTTAGTTCAATATAGTGACGCGCTGAGAATTCATCATGCTTTTTTTATCAATCTTAACAAAGCGTTAATCAGACTATGAAATATATTGACAGCCTGAAACATCCGGTATCTCTTCTGGGCAGGCACACCCTTTTTCTGATTCGGGAAATCGGACGGATTGCCATTTTCTTTTTTAAAGGTTTTATCCATATCTTTTCCCTGCCCTTCCAGTTCTTCAAAATTATCGAGCAGACCCATTTTATCGGCATGAAATCCGTGCCGGTGATATGCCTGACCGCCGCGTCCACAGGTATGGTGCTGGGTCTTCAGGGATATTACACGCTGGTGAAATTCGGGTCAGAAGGATTGCTGGGCGCGGCCGTGTCGCTGACGCTCATACGGGAGATGGGACCGGTAATGACCGCAATCATGGTCACAGCAAGAGCCGGGTCATCCATTGCCGCGGAGATCGGCATCATGCGGATTTCCGAACAGATTGACGCGCTGGAAACCATGGATATCCATCCCATACGCTTTCTTTTCAGCCCCAGACTTGCCGCGTGTCTGATAAGTTTTCCGCTTCTCACTGCTATTTTTGACATGATCGGAATCTTAGGCGGATACATGACGGGTTCGATGCTGCTCGGCATGAACCCCGGGGTATATTTCGGACGGATCGAATCCAGCGTCAAAATGGCGGACATAAGCGGAGGCTTTGTCAAGTCCGCGGTTTTTGCCGCGGTGGTTGCAACGATATGCTGTTTTCATGGATATTACACCCATACCCGCGCGGATGCTTTCGGCGCGAAAGGCGTGAGCCTTTCCACAACTTCGGCGGTGGTGATTTCCTGCGTGCTGATTCTCGTGACAGACTATGTGCTGACTTCTTTTTTGCTTTAAAAAACGATCTGCGTCTGTTTTAAGTTTTCCTCGTTTAAGTTTTCCTCGTTCCCAAGCCCCTGCTTGGGAACGCATCTGCGCCCGAAGCCCCGGC
>DYRK01001176.1 GCA_020718785.1 Desulfatirhabdium butyrativorans
CTGAAAGATAACACGCAGCTTATCTTTTTGCAACTTCTGTTTTCGGTCAGAATAAAATATCAGGAGAACAGTCTGAAATAATTTAATAATATTTTTATGCTGGCTGATGCTCGGGTTAAGCCTGCCCCTCGGATGCGATTGTCCGGCAGAAAAAGGGAAGTTGCCCGGATCAAGAAAGAAAAGTGTGTGAAGTGCATGAGTTGTTTTGAGAAGTGCAAGTTCGGGGCGATTTTTTAGTAGCACAACCGTCTCGGTTGTGCGAAGGTTGTCCGCTATAAAAAATTTCCGTTCCCGGGCTTTGGCTTGGGAACGGAAGCCTCTGGTTTCATTTAGTTGTGTTTCAGTGTCGTGTCCGTCCCAAGTTGACATCCGAATATGTTTCCAGCGCCCTGTCTGAAATTTTATGAATAGGCCTTGCCTAATCTCTTCGGTGAGGGATCAGTGAAACTGCATTGGCAATGTTAATCCTACCGTAGCCGAAAAACTCGTTTCGCCCTCCGATATAGGGCTTGCCACCTATCTTGTCTGATGAGTTTCTGATAATATCTCGCACTTGAGAGCCAGTCAGATTGCTGTTGACGGAAAGGATCAGAGCAGCTAAACCGGCAACCTGCGGCGCAGCGAAAGAAGTACCACTGAAAAGGGCGTAAGAGCGTTGCCGCTGGGAATCTTGATTCGTATTTGCTGTGGATGGCAGGGCGACACCCGGAGCTGCTACATCCACTTCTTGACCAAAGCATGATGCCCATATCTCACCGTCCTGACTCCTTAAATCCTTGAATTCATCATATTGGTTGGTTGCTGTTACGGTCAAGACATCTGTTAGATTCCCCGGAAAAGATACGTATCCGCCATGATTCCCTGCCGCCGCGACGATGACACACCCTTTTCTGTTTCGTCCTTCGGTCAGAGCTTTCCCGATTTGCGATGCGATATCATACGAGTAAGGCAGTGCAAAACTCAAGCAAATGACATCCGAACAGTAATTATTCCACGCCCAATAAATAAGTACCTCACCAATAATTTTGTAACAAAACATAAAATATGATACACTCCTC
>DYRK01000462.1 GCA_020718785.1 Desulfatirhabdium butyrativorans
GCCGGGGCTTCGGACGCAGATGCGTTCCCAAGCCGGGGCTTGGGAACGAGGAAAATAAAATACGCACTTGAATTTATTTTTCTGATTCATTAGCGTTTATTAGCGTCAATTAGCGGTTCAAATCATTTAACTCCCGAAGGAAATAAAAATGGGAATATTCGCACGTATATTCGGTATCTGCAAAACCGAAGTTCCGAAGAATGCAGACTGCTGGAACTATTCCGGGGGAAAAGTGGAAATCAGCCCGGAAAAGATTCCCGAACTTATGAAACCGGGCAGTGCGGTCCGTCTTGAAGGAAAAGGACTTCCGCAAAGGATTCTGCTGGTTCACGGCAATGACGGACAGTTTCACGCGTTTGAAAACAGATGTACCCACATGGGCAGACGCATGGACCCGCTTGACAAAACAAAAAATATTCAATGCTGCAGTATCTCCTGTTCGACCTTTGACTATACAGGCAGACCGGTTTCCGGTCCGGGACGGACATCTCTGAAAAAATTCCGTGTGGAAGCAACAGAGAGGAGAATTGTTATTTTTTCAGACTGATGCAATCTGCTCAGAATTGTTTCAGGGCTTTTCCGGGCGGACGGATTTTTGCTGTCCGATTGCCCGATTCTGACATGGCGGCAGGGCGGTTTTGCCTGCGACAAAAGTCGCAATCTGTTAATTTTCCTGCGTAATTCTCTATCAGTCTGCATCTGTGTCCCCCTTGTTATTGTAGGGTCATGCCGGCGGCGTGACCATACTTGGGAATGAAAAGAGAAATATATGAGTTCCGAAGCTGTTTTCAAGATTATCGAGGAAAATAACTGCCCCCTTTACGAACTGGGAGATGAATTCAAATTATCCGGCAAGGCTCTGTTATTAAAGGACAGGCAGGAAAAAACTTTTATCACCACCTCGGTGATCAGAATGCCTTCGAATAAACCTGCCTGCCGTATTCTTATCGAAGATATCACCGCGGTTCTCATCAAATACGAAAATATGAGCAATGTCCACCGGTGCGTGACCAACTGCGGAGGATGTTCGGGGCTGATACGGCTTGAGTATAAAAAAGAACTCAGACCTCTCCCTCCCATAAATATCAAAAAATACGATGAAGATATTAACGCGCTGGTCAGTCTGCTCTATATTTTTCCGATCTTCCAGACCCTTGACGAAGAGGATATTCAGCAAATCGTGCCGATGCTGAAAATGAAGAAATTCCCGAGAGGCGCTACGATCATGAAAAAAGGAGACCCCGGAAGCAATCTCTACATTATCATTTCCGGCAGAGCCGAGGTCATGATTGACGAGCGTACAAGTATCGCTGCCATGGAAAGAGGAGATGTTTTCGGTGAGATAAGTCTTTTGATCGGAACTCCTGTGGGCGCGACAATACAGGTTGTGCAGCCGGTAAGAGTATTGTATATCACCGGCAAAGATTTCAGAGCCATACTCAACGGCTTCCCTTCTCTTCAGATTTATTTTGCGCGGCTGCTTGCCCAGCGGCTTGCCAAAACCAATGATGAGCGGTTTGAGGAAATCACGTCCGGAATCATCGGAAATCTTTCTGAAATGTCTCCTTCCGAACTGTTCCAGACCCTTAATCTGAACCGCAAAACCGGTGTGCTGAACATGGTGCTGCTCAAAGGTCCCGGAAAAGCCTCCTTCAGGGAGGGCAGTCTGATCAGCGCGAGCTATAATCAGAAAGAGGGGAAAGAAGCCTTTTTTGAAATATTAAAAGAAAGAAAAGGCAGATTCAAATTTATTCAGGGTCTGTCTGCCGAAGAAATCAAAGCTCCTGAAATCGGAGATTTTATGTGGCTTCTGATGGAAGGTGTCCGGAGAATTGACGAAACAAAAACCGAAACTTAGAATTTGGCAGGTTGGATCTATGCACGAAATCCGACCTGCTACTCAACCCTTTTGAGGAGTAGGTTGGGTTGAGGTACGAAACCCAACTACTTTTGAGTTTTCAAGAAGAGGAAAGGGGAATGAGTCAGCCTGAAGCAATTTTCAAAATTATCGAAGAGAACAACTGCCCTCTCTATGAAATGGGAGATGAATTCAGATTAACCGGCAAAGCGATGATGCTCGGAGACGGCAGAGAGAAAAAATTTATCAGTACGGCAGTCATCAAAATCCCGTCAGAGAAACCGATATGCCGTATTCTGGTTGCCGATATCACTGCTGTTCTGATCGAATACGGGAGTATGCGGAGTGTTCCCAAATATGTGACTAATTGCAGCGGCTGTACCGGACTTATCAAAATTGAGTACAGCAAAGGAAGAAAACCGGCAAAAGCATTGCCGCCCCCTGCCAGAGAGACGCAGGATATCGGTTTTGCCACTAAGCTCTTAAATAAGTTTCCGATTTTCCAGACATTGGACGAATCTGATATCAAAAAATTAGTTCCCCTGTTAAAGATGAAAAAATTTGCCAGAGGGGCAGTCATCATGAAAAAAGGCGATCCCGCGACAAATCTGTATATTGTCATTTCCGGCAGAGCCGAAGTCATGGTGGATGAGGCAGTCATCGGAGTTATGGAAAGAGGTGAAGTTTTCGGTGAAATCAGTCTTCTCATCGGCACACCCGTAGGGGCAACCATCCGGGTTGAGGATATGGTCACGGTACTGTTCATCTACGGCAAAGACTTCAAAAAAGTCCTGAATATGTTTCCTTCCCTTCAGATGTTTTTTGCCCGTCTTCTCGCGCAGCGGCTTGCCAAGACCAATGTGGAAAGACTTGAGGAATTTGCTTCGGGCATGGTGGGCAGGCTGTCTGAAAATCCGCCCTCGGAACTGATGCAGACACTGAATCTGAACCATAAAACCGGCGTGCTGACCCTCACACTCCCCAGAGGAACCGCGGATCTGTTTTTCAGAGAAGGCGCGCTCATCAGTGCAAAATACAATAATAAAGATGGAAAAGAAGCATTTTTTGAAGTTCTCAAGGAAAAAGAGGGCAGATTCAAATTCAGTCCGGGGCTGTCTCCTCAGGAGACAAAAGCCCCTGAACTGGGAGATTTTATGTGGCTTCTGATGGAAGGCGTCAGAAGAATGGATGAAGACGGCTGAAGTTCGTAGTACCGCCTTTGGGCGGCTGCGGATTCTTCGGTCAGAAGAATTTCAGGGAGTTTGAAAAACTCGGAATATATTACATCGCTGCCGCACGGATAACTGAAGATATTGAACTCGTCTAGACTTTTTATAATGAATTGATATTATTAACTTTTAAAAAGTCAGAGATATATCCCGAAACCCTGCGATTTTGAGGATTTATCCCTTGCATCTGCCCCGATGCCGGTCAAAAGTATAGACGAGTTCAATGAATCACTGAATTCTTGACGAATGATTAATACTTCTTTATTATCACTGCTATTCATAATAAGTACCCGTTCATATTTTTTCCGACATAATGTAGGGTAAGCCCCTGTGCTTACCCCTGTGTTCAGGGCAACCGCAGGGGGTTGCCCCTACAAAAAATTGTGAACGCTTACTTAAATCATGAATAGCGGAATCCGCATTAAAATGAGCGCCGCTGACCGGCAGCTTTCTTCCTTTCATATCTTTGAAAATATTACGAAGATTGTTTTCGAGGTCGGAAGCATCGTGGTGATTGAAGGAGTTACGCAGTTGCATGATTTTCATTGCATTTCCCTATTGGTTAAACAACATATCCGCAATGTTCAAACCAGTCTTTCGAATCATTTTCTGTAATCATCATGTTTAAAGCTTTTGATATAGTGCCGTGCGGCGTTATATTGCGCTGAACCGCTTCGAGATTTACGGCATGCCGGTTTATATTTCGCCGAAAGGATTCTGTCACGGGGGATCAGACCTGCGCGAATCTTTGGCTGCGTTTGAAAAAAGCTTTATTTCCGAGTCGCTGGCGAAAAATCACTGCGAAAATGCCGGGAATTCCCAGCAGAACCCTCAGCCGGAAAATGAAGAGCCTCGGAATAAAACAGCCCTGAGCCGAGACGGACAGATCATCAATCCGGAGTGCAAAAATTAAGCGAAGCGGTTTTTTGCACACTGTCCGAACCCTGATTTTCAGGATTAAAGGATTTTCCTGATTTCTGTTCAGCCTGTATTCATATGTACCCGGCCATATATTTTCGGACATGGCAGAATGGGAAAAACTGAGTTTTTTCAAAAAACTCAGTTTTTAAAAATGCCGGAAAATTTTTGTCCCGGTACATATCCATGCCCCTTGAATCAGGGTTCACACTCCGTGGGAATGAGGGCTTTCCGGAATCCTGAAAATTTTCGCTTAGATGTATAGGAGTTACGCAGTTGCATGATTTTTAACCGCTGACGGACGCTGATAAACGCCAATCAATCAGGAAAATAAATTCAAATGCGTAAGTCCTAAATGTAATTGACAAAGCGGTCAACATAATATTATACCTTTACTTGAAAGATTTTAGTTCACTTTTTTTGTTCGGGCGGCTGATTGCCGACAACCATTAACCGAAATCTTTTAAGTAAGGGAATAGTATAAATTTATTTATATGTGCGTTTTCCCCTTTTATGAGGGTGAATTAACAGGGATTTCGGACAGTTAGACAAAATCTCCCCTGCCTCCCTTTAAAAAAGTGGGGGTAAAAAAACAGACTGATCCGATTTAATCTTAGAAGGCGTTTGAAAATTAGTAATTCACGTTACGCACCTGTCATTCCTGCGGAAACAGGAATCTGTAAAAAACTATGGATTCCCGCTTTCCTCGTTCCCAAGCCCCGGCTTTTTTTTCTCGTTCCCAAGCCCCGGCTTGGGAACGCATCTGCGCCCGAAGCCCCG
>DYRK01000463.1:0-3567 GCA_020718785.1 Desulfatirhabdium butyrativorans
ATGCAAAAAATGTGCCATTAAAAACCAAAATACGATCAGTATGTTGCATACCGATTGCTGACTTTTATCCCCATCGGGGGATAAATCTTCAAAAAAAGAATTAAAATCAAATCTTTATCATTTTTTATCAAATTCAGAAATAAATATTGACTTCCATAAACAAACATTGTATACTGAACCCTGATTTTAAAATTGAGATTAATGTATATAATATATTCTGCGATGTCAACAAAAAAATGAAAATAATATTATTTTATTCTAACACATTAATATTGTAAGCATAATATTGGTATCGAGGAGATTTGTCTTGAATTTTTCATCAAAATCGGGCCGCACCAAGTCATGGTTATTCTATTCAGGTATTATTATATCATTATTATTTCTTGTCGCGGCTATCATATATATAGGGGGGGCTTCGGAAAATCCCCTGAAAGAAAATATTCCTTCTTCTGTCCGCCCGCACTCTGACAAAAAAGCCGAGTTTCCCGAAAAATTATGTCCCGATCCCTTGCAATGGAATATAGGTACCCGGCAAATGTATGATTATGAAACAGACACAGAAATTACCCTTGATTCTTCCGTATTGACAGGGAGGACAGAACAAAAAACGAAAGTCAGGGTAACCGTCAAAGGCATTCTTAATTTTCGCATTTTCGGAGGAACTGACAATGCTCCCGACACAATATCGGCGCGGAAAAAGATTGTGTATGCCGGTTTTCAATTTTCTCCTATAGAAGTAACCGTTTATGGAGAAACAGATTCTGTAGGAAAACGGGCTTCGGACATTGAAAAACTCTATCAGACTTTTTTTGTCGCGGCTTTTGTAAAAGATGGATATCCTGTGCTTTTCTATTTTCCAGAACTTCCGGATGAAAAAGATAAGGCGTCATTATCAGAGATGGTAAAAATCATCCAGATAATTATACCGTCAGACGATGATCTGCCGAAAGAAAGGATTGAGAGAGGATTCCGATGGAATGGGGAGGAGACGCATTCTGCCGGAAAATTCAAAGCCGAGTATTCTGTTTATAGGGATGATTGCAGTGCCGTAAATAAAAAAAACATTCTTTGTCTGTCGCTTCTTCCTGTGAAGGGACATGGTGATGATTCAAAGTCGCTGAGATTGACAGGTCACATTGTTGAATCCGATTTCAAAGCTGTAATTGTTCCTGAAGTTTCATGGCTGAAAGAATGTTTTGGAACTGAAATTTTTGAAATTCGCGCAAAGGGATCAGTCTGGTCCCGGTCGCGGGTTAATGTCAACCTGAAACTGCGTCATTTTGATCCGGATCCGAACCTTGCGATTTGGAAAGAAAGCCGGTCTGCAAAGGAAATTGTAAAATCTTTTATTAACTCTGAGAAAAAAAACGATAAAAACACGGGAGTCTGGGAAGAAAGACGTCTTGAAGGGTTAGCCGAAAAGTTTAAAAATCTTTCAGTGTCTCAACTGATGATGAATATAAAGGAATCTTTAATATCCGGTGCTGACCAGTCCGCGTTGGCAGCGCTGACCCATACGCTTCGCGATTTTCTTGAGCTTTATCCGGAGGAGGCGATTTCTGTTCCCGATCTTCTCAAAAAAATGGATTTGAGCGGAACGGCTGCGGGAAGCGTTCTTCTCGCTCTGGAACTGGTCGGTCACCCCCAAGCTCAGACCGCGCTTAAAAATGTTTTTGAAGATAATGAACAGAAACCGGACAATCGTCTGAGAGCAATTGTTGCAGCCGGCGGAATTGCAAACCCCGAACAGGAACTGATTGAAAGTCTTTTCAAAATGGCTGAAGCAGGGCGTAAAGAAAAAAATGATGATGATTTGGAGAGAGCAGACACATCTCTTCTTAACTTGGGAATCCTGAGCCACGCTCTTTCTGCCGGAGAAAAAGCTTCTGAATCACACATTAATGAAAGAATTATCAGAGTGCTGAAGAATTCGGAGGATGAAAGAGAGCGTATCATCTGCCTGAAAGCTTTGGGTAACACCTCGGATCAAGGTGCCATAAAGATACTTGAGCCTTATCTGGAATCAGAATCGGCGTCGGAACGGGCAGCATCCGCCGGATCTTTGCGGAATTTTTCCGATGAGTATTCTTTGCAGCTTCTGGTTAATTCCATGGAGAAGGATTCGGACCCCGGTGTTCGAAAGGGAGCTATAAGCGCCCTTGCAGATCGGGGAGGAATTGATGCTGTCGAATCTGTTCGGAGACGTCTCCCTGACGAAACCGATGCGTATCTGAGACGTATGATGATACAATTTTTGGGAAAAAATAAAACCCCTGTTGTCGTTGAAACTTTAAAAAAACAACTTGAGGTAGAAACATCAGGCGAGGCGGCAAAAGATATTTATCGGGCATTATATGAAAAACAAAATGAGCCGGCAGACCGGAAACCGTCTGGAAATTAAATTCGGATATTCGAATTAACAGTCCGTTTTTTCTATTATAAAATTGTTTTTTCACTTTAAGCTTGTAATGAGCAAGGAGGACAATATGCAAAGAAAAAAACAAAAACAGATTTTATTTGTTGTTATTGTTTCAGTGCTTACCGGTTTTATTTTCGGAAATTTTTCATCAGCGAATGCAGGCGGTTCCATATCGGGAAAAGTAACTTCAATTGACGGACAGTCTTTGGCTGATATATGGGTGGACGCAAGCAGCGGCGTATGCGGTGTAACTTGGCGCGGAAGCGGAAAAACCGACAATAATGGAAATTATCTCATTAATCTCCCCGCAGGTGAATATTGCCTTTCTACCGGCGATACATCCGGAATTTATATTGACGAATGGTGGAACAATGAAGGCGGATCAGGTAATTGCAATGAAGCCGAAGTGATAACCGTCTTCGAAGGACAATCGGCATCCGGGATTAATTTTCAACTAAAAGGGAAAGGGAATATTTCCGGTAAAATAACTTCAAATGACGGTCAGCCGATTTCAGGTGTGAAGGTGGACGCAAGTGATTTATGCAGCACGAGTTTTTATGGCAGCAATACCACTGCTTCGGACGGAACCTATCTGATTTCAGATATTCCGGAGGGCAGTTATTATATTTCTACCTATAATAAAAGCTACCCCGGAAAATGGTGGAACAGCGGGGAAGGAACAACAGATTGCACCAAAGCAACTCAGATAACTGTCATCAGATCACAAACAACAGCCGATATTAATTTTAAACTGAGTACGTGTAAAATTTCCGGGATAATAACGACAGACAGCGGTCAGCCGATTGCCGGCGTCCGGGTGGAGGCAAGCAGCGACTGCGGTGAAACCGTCTATGAAGAAGGAATAACCGATACAGGAGGAACCTACCTGATTTCAGGCATTGTTCCGGGTATATATTATATTTCCGCCTACGATGACAATAAGAGGTACATCAGTAAATGGTGGAAGAGTGAGGGAGGAGTAACTGACTGCAAAGAAGCCGGACAGATCACCGTGACTGAAGATCAGACTTTACCGGATATTAATCTTTCGCTGGATGAAGCGGGTAAAATTTCCGTGACAGTAACCTCAGACAGCGGACAGCCGATCCCGGAAATACAGGTGAATGCGAGCGGTTTATGCGGTGAAA
>DYRK01000463.1:3667-4782 GCA_020718785.1 Desulfatirhabdium butyrativorans
GGCGAGTGGTGGGACAAAAGCGACGGAACCGCTGACTGCAAAAAAGCGATTCCTGTAGCAGTAGCTACAGGGCAGACTACATTCGGAGTTGATTTTATGCTGGATAAAGGCGGTACGGTTTCCGGAACGGTGACATTCAGCGACGGGCGATCTGATATATGGGTGAGGGCAAGCAGTCTGTGCGGTGAAACTCTCTACGGAAGAGTTCAGACGGACACATCAGGCAATTATGCCGTTTCCCGACTCCCGGAAGATAAGTATTATATCTCGACTGAGGATTTAGCCTACAAATACAGCAATATATGGTGGGACGGCAATGGCGGGACAGGCGACTGCAACGAAGCTGCGCCAGTATCTGTCATTACAGGTCAGACGATTTCCGGGATTAACTTTTCACTGAGTGAGAACGCCGGAATCTCCGGTAAAATAAGCGATGAAGAGGGCAATCCCGTGGCAAATGTATGCGTGGATGCCCGGGGGATATGCAGTGAAAAATGGTATGGAACGGGCGGAAAAACCGATGATAAAGGAATCTTTTTAATTTCCGGACTTCCTGCAGGGAGTTATTATATTTTTCCGAATGTATCATGTGATATTCAGCAAAATTATGTAAATGAATGGTGGAATAATGCGGACGGAACAATCCGGTGTGATGAGGCTGCACCGGTAACGGTTATATCGGGTCAAGTTACTCCCTATATTAATTTCCAATTAAACAAAGGTAAGGTAATTTCCGGAAAGGTATTTTCAAACAGCGGCTCGGCTGTCCCGAACATAAAAGTGAACGCATGGGATACCTGTAGGGAACACTGGTATGGAGAGGGTACAACAGACACGGATGGGAATTACCTGATTTCCGGGCTTTCTCCCGGAGACTACTATATTTTTACAGATGCTTCAGGAGATAATCAGCAAAATTATATAGATGAATGGTGGAACAGCGCGGACGGAACATCTGACTGTAAACAGGCTGTCGCTGTTTCGGTCATCGCAGGGCTGCCCGCAGACAATATTGATTTCATATTGAACGAAGGCGGAATGATTTCCGGGAAAGTCACCGCAAGTGATGACGGTCAGCCTGTATCGGGGGTATGCGTAGGCATAGCGGGCAATTT
>DYRK01000464.1 GCA_020718785.1 Desulfatirhabdium butyrativorans
GCCGGGGCTTCGGGCGCAGATGCGTTCCCAAGCCGGGGCTTGGGAACGAGAAAACTCTTAATTTTTCCGGCTGACATGCCGATAAGCGACTACTAAGTTTACATTATTTCCGAACAATATGACAGATAAACAGATCAGTCAAGCGGGTCAGGATAAAAAATAATTGCAGCAGGACCGACGCGGCTCTGTCGTTTCAGACCGCTCGATGTTCAAGTTTTTTCCTGTCATTCCTGCTTTCGCAGGAATGAGGTGAAATATGAAAACATTGCATACTCTCAGAAAGCCGCTTTGCATACAGGCAATTTCCGCTGCTCTTTATTTCGGAAAGGGGGAAAAATTCTTTATTCAGGCAGATATTTTTCCCTTGTCAACGTAATATTTTATCCTTATATTAATATACAGGATTTCGATATAATTCCGGGTTTTCCATTTATAAAAAGACTGACCGTGAAAACTCCCGCTTTGTTCGGAATGACAGACTGAAAATTCCGATCAGGCGGAAATCGGTCAGCGGGTTTCAGAATTTCCGTGTTTCTGTTTATCAGCCGCGCACGGCAGCGGCTGCGATATATGTAAGAACATCTCCTTCTCATTTCACATGCCGTATTCTGTACCGGCAGAAGCGACGCGGTTTTTCCCGCTTCATCCCGCTGAAATCGGAGAAAGTCTGCCCGGCTTTCCCGAAAACCGAAAACTCTGTCGGGCAGACGGTGTATTCTTGCCACCGTCATAAGTTGCGCTTTCCGAATTTTCAGTAAAACGATTTTGCAAATCGTTTTGCGGATAAAACGACTTGCATCTATTTTAAGTTTTTGGCGTTTTACAAAAGCGCAAATTATGCCGAAGGGCAGTATAACTTCATCCGCGCCTGTCCGCGTCCTGACCTGCACTCCGGTCCCTGAAATCGGATTTATATAAATCTGCTGACCGGAAACTGAAACAAGCTTACAGATAAGGTGAAATATGAAGACGCTGCATACTCTCAGAAACAGTCCCGAAGATACCGCGTATATCGGCGGAACCGGAGAAGAAAATATCGTGTCCGAAGACGGGCGTCATGTCTCCGAGGAAGAATACTGGGAAAATTATTACAGCCATCCTGATTTCAGCTATGAATGGAACAACGGATATCTGGAGGAAAAGCCCGTGACCGATTTCAAAGGCTCAAAAGCCTGTCAGTGGTTTCTTGTCCTGCTGCATCAGTTTCTTGAAAATTTTCCGGCAGCAAAAATGATCGGGCTTGAATTCGGTTTCAGACTCGCGCTTCCCCGCAAAACCAGTATCCGCAAGCCTGATCTGGCTGTGGTTCTGAACAGCAATCCGATTATTCTCGGCGACAACGATTTCAGCTACAGAGGCACATTCGATCTTTGCGTCGAATCCCTGTCTTATTCAAAACGCAGAGAAATCATACGGGATACTGTCGAAAAGAAAAAAGAATATCAGGGCATCGGCGTCAGAGAATATTACATTATAGACGCGAGAGGGACAGAAACCGTTTTTTATGCTCTGGGTCAGAAGGGAAGATACAGGAAAATCAGGACCGTAAACAAGGATGTCATTCAGTCCGGGATTCTGCCGGGATTTCAGTTCAGAATTTCGGATATGTATCAGCAGCCGTCTCTTGAAGAAATGGCTGAAGATGAGGTTTACAGCAGCTTTGTTCTGCCGTTTCATCAGAAGGTTAAACAGAAAGCGGAATCGGAACGCAAACGGGCTGAATCCGAAAAACAGAAAGCCCTTCGGGCTGAAAAGAAAGCCGAACAGGAACGTCAGCGTGCCGAACAGGAATTTCAACGGGCTGAACAGGAAAAATCACGGGCAGCAGATGCTGAAAATCGGCTGATTCTGGAAAAACAGCGTGCCGAGCGTCTTGCCCGGAAGCTTGAAGAACTGGGAATTTCTCCTGAATAAAGCGGAAAGCCGGGCGTGCGGTTTCAGGCTGCCTGCGCTTTCAGCCCTGACATTCTGCAAGCGATAAAACTGTTTTGCAAAAAATTACCGATGCTGCAAGCCTGATCGGTAAGAAAACGGCAAACATCAGCATCGAATTGACAGAAGAAGATTTTGGCTGTATTGTGTCGGAACCAGTCAGAAAAGGAGGAGGGATGTTAAAAGCCACGCTCATCGGAAAAGAAGAAACATTCAGGTCACTGGGAATCAAAGGGAATTATGAAATCGAACTGGAGTCCCTGATCATTATTCTGCGAAAACAGCTTGAGCATGAGATATTGGAAAGTGTGAATGCAGCCCCGGAAGACTTTCGCTCCCAATCGCTGCTCTACGCCGATCATCATCCTGCTTTTCCTCTGAACCGGTCGAAAAACAAACTCACCCGGGATGAAATGAATGAAAGATGAACATCGCAATGCCGTCTGTTATCCGGATACGAATATCTTTATCTTTCCGTTGAATGAGGGAAAGGAACCGGTGTCATGAAAAAACAAATAAAAGCCGGCGCTTTTCAGCCTGAAGGCCTTGACAGTGTCCGTCCTGCCGGATGCGGAACAGGTCGGATTCGGAAAAGAATATCAGGACTGCCGGAAAAAAGGAGTGACTGATATGAATACCCCGACTATCCGGGAATACAGACTGTTTGAGAAAGCGGAATATAATCCGGATGAATTTTCATATACGCTGCCGACCGAAGACGATCTTCCTTATGATGACGGAGATGTGATGGAAACAGAAAGACATAAAGAGCAGATGAATCTTCTGATTGATTCCCTGAAAGCCTGCTGGAAAGACAGCAGAAAATATTACACGGGCGGGAATATGTTTCTGCATTTTGAAGTCGGCGGCGCAAAGCAGTTCAAAGGTCCTGATTTTTTTCTGGTGATGAATGCCGACAGCAGGGAAAGAAAGTCCTGGGTCGTCTGGCAGGAAAACATGAAATTTCCGGATATTATTATCGAGCTTCTGTCGGATTCGACAAGAGAGACAGACAAAAAAGACAAAAAGAAGCTCTATTCGCAGGTTTTCGGAACGCCGGAATATTATATTTACGATCCCTTTTCTCAGGAATTCAGGGGATACAGGCTTTCATCGAAATCTGCTTATAAAGCAGTGAAACCCGACAGAGAAAACAGGATTTATTCGAATGTCACAGGTCTTTATCTTGCAGTCAGAAATGACAGGCTCAGATGGATGACAGAGGAAGGATACATACTGCCTTCCCATGAGGAACTGTCAGAATCGGAAAGAAAACGGGCCGAATATGCCGAGTCGCAGCTTGTCTCGGAACGCCTGAAAGCCGAACAGGAACGTCAGCGCGCCGAACAGGCTGAACAGCGTGCCGCGATGCTTGCGGAAAAATTAAGGCAACTCGGAGTTTCTGCGGACTGACATCGGATAGGGAGAAAATTCTTTGTTCAGACAGGTAAATCTCCCTTGTCAAAATATTTTTTTCTCGTTCCCAAGCCCCAGCTTGGGAACGCACTTGCCGGAGAAGCCCCGGCTTCCCGTGACAGGACGAACCGAAGCCGGGGCTTCGGGCTCAGATGCCGTTCCCAAGCCGGGGCTTGGGGACGAGAAAAGTGCAGAGCGGAGACATCCTGCACTTTGAATTTGATTAAGGAGATTATCTATGGAAGATATTTTACTTACTGCTTTTTTTGATGGTCATATTTTCAAACCGACAGGAGAAATCTGTCTTATTCCGAACAGGCAATATGTGTTACTGATAAAACAGAAAGATGAAGTCTCTCAGTCTTTGAATGCTTTGGATGTATTGGATAAATTAACCGGAACTGTCGAAGCTCCCGAAGATTGGGCAGTCAATCATGACCATTATTTGTACGGCGAATCATATCTGAAGAAGAATCAGGCAGATGGATAAAGAAAGAATTTTTCTTGATACTGCTTTTATTCTTGCATTGATGAACCGGAGAGACAGTTATCATCATAAGGCAAAAACATTGATGAACCGTGTCCGTAAGGCATCCGAAATCTGGCTTACGGAAGCTGTTCTTACGGAGGTCGGAAACGCTCTGAGTTCTGCTGACAGGAAAGCGGCGGCCGATTTTATCACAAGCTG
This sequence comes from Desulfatirhabdium butyrativorans, assembly GCA_020718785.1. GTDB lineage: Bacteria > Desulfobacterota > Desulfobacteria > Desulfobacterales > DYRK01 > DYRK01. Next base: position 4,037 of record DYRK01000464.1, read on the forward strand.
TTACAATACTCCGGCTTTCAAAGTCGTATCTGTTACGACTTCTCTTATGAAAAAGGGAATCGAGCTATATCGGAGCAGGATTGATAAAGAGTGGGGACTTACAGACTGCATATCGTTTGTTGTTATGAAAGAAGAAGGGCTTTCTCTTGCGATGACTGCTGATAAGCATTTCAGACAGGCCGGATTCATTCCTCTTATGATGGAATAAAACAAGGCGCCGATTCCCTTCATAAGGCGGCGGAGTTGAGGTAAACAAACTGTCTGGATCAGGATTTTCAGGATTACCGGGATTCCTCGTTCCCAAGCCGGGGCTTGGGAACGAAAAAAAACAGAGGGCTGAAACGGAACGTCAGCGAGCCGAAAAAGCTGAACAGCGTGCGGCTATGCTTGCAGACAAACTGAGACAACTCGGAATTTCTGTGGAATGACATCGGAGAGGGAGAAAATTCTTTGTTCAGGCAGGTAAATCTCCCTTGTCAAAATATTCTTTTATCTTTAATATATTAAAATTAACCGGCAGTGTGGAATCAGTGAGCCGGAAACCGGATTTTTCGAATTTTTTTCTCGTTCCCAAGCCCCGGCTTGGGAACGCACTTGCCGGGGAAGCCCCGGCTTCCCGTGACAGGACGAACCGAAGCCGGGGCTTCGGGCTCAGATGCCGTTCCTAAGCCGGGGCTTGGAAACGAGGAAAAAGGAGGATTGACCATGAACAGATTGAATTTTCTCGGAAAAAGAATGTATGCGG
>DYRK01001177.1 GCA_020718785.1 Desulfatirhabdium butyrativorans
TTGTAAACTTTGGCAAGCCTTCTCAGCATATTTATCTGAATGCCGGATATGCCGACAAAATCAATCAGCGGAACAGGAATAAGACCCGCGGCCATAGCAGCGATCAGATGGTTTCTGATAATCTTATCAGGATGTTCCACGGCAGAATCTTGGGATTTGTTTTCCGATGTTATTTTTTCCTCTGTTTTGCTTTCTTCCGGCATGATCTGACTCTCCTCTTAAAATTATTTCTCAATTCTCACTCCTCAATATCTTATTCAGATGTACCCTTGACAGCAGCATGACAACGGTCGGTATCGTCTTTCTGTAGTTGGTATCCGCGTAGAAAAATAAAGTACTCGGCAAAAAGATACCGAGACCCACGGCTACGGTTCCGATAAAAGTAGTTACAGGCAGTCCGCCGAATCCGGCTATCCCGTTTGTCAGAATTCTTATTCCGGCTGCGAGTCCCACGGTACTGACAATGATCCGAAAGCCTGCCAGCGTAAGCAGAGAACCTCCCAAAACGCCGAGAAATCCTCCTGCGGAAATTGCCAGCATTCCCAAGACAATCCCTTTTGTTATAACAGAATCTTTCAATTCTTTTATAACTCTGTGCTTGATGTAGGCTCTTCTGCTGATGAAATTAACCGTATCGGCATTGACGGTCTGATTTATCTGATCTGCGAACTTCTCCTTTTCCGAATCCTTGAGCCGATCCCACCATTGTTTTGTTTTCAGTTCGAACAGCCGTAGAATCTCTTTCTCGATTTCTTCTTCGCTGCGGTCGCCCAGATCAAATCTCACGGGTTTATATCCGTCTGACAGTTTGTCCGCCACATCAAGAATTATCTGTCTGTAGGGAAATTCATGCTCCAGACGCAGATAATTTGCAACACTGTGGCCCGCTGCCTGTCTTAACTCCGCGCTGATGACATCTGTCAGATGTTCCCGCGTGTAATACTTATATTTTCTTTCTGTTCTGCCGAGACCGTTTCTCAGCAGAAAAAGCAGTTCCCCGTCATTCAACTGTTCCATCAGATCATACAGTCTGTCTTTTTTTCCCATATCCCTCCTA
>DYRK01001178.1 GCA_020718785.1 Desulfatirhabdium butyrativorans
TATAAAACAGGAGGAGCTATGAAAATAAATATCGGAAAAACAAGTTACACGCCGGGGTATTACGGAAAAATGAGGCACTTCACTGCGGCAGTGGCAGCGGATAATTATATGCGGGCAACAGAAAAAAAACAGTCCGAAGCCGGAAAAACATCGCGGGGGAAAATACAGCCGACCTTATGCTTTTCACGCAAAATCGGCGTGGGCGCGCTGGAAATTGCGGATATTCTGGCGGAAAAAATCGGCTATACTGTGATTGACAGGGAAATTCTGGAACACATCGCGGATGAGGCAAAATTAGACAGTAAAACCGTAGAACTTTTTGACGAGCGGTATTCCGGAGAAATAGATGAACTCATCTCTCTGTTTTTCGGTGAAAAATCTTTTGTGAAAAGCGATTACACACGCCTGCTGTTCAAGGCGGTTTTTTCGATAGCCAATGCGGGACCGACCATTTTTGTCGGAAGAGGAACTCATCTGCTTTTGCCGCGTGAACGGGTGCTGGCAGTCCGGTTTATTTGCAGCAAAGAGCGTCGGATCCGGCGGCTGGCAGGGATTCTCAATGTCAGCGAGACAGAGACCGAAAAAGAACTGGAGCAGATGGATAAGGAACAGAACAGTTTCTTTAAAAAAGTTTACGGCAAAAAAGAAGCATCGCCGTATGAATTTGATATGGTTGTCAATTGTGATTATATCACAGATCCCCGATGGGCTGCCGGAATTGTTGCCCAGGCTTTTCGGGAAAAATTCGGGGATGAGATGAATATCAAGTGAATCGGGTTTGTTCTTGACCCGCACCGGCATCATATTGTATTTATACTGCTCCTCGGCATAATCTGCGCTTTTAAAATCCGCCGTAAAACGGTTTTGCAAACCGTTTCTCCGCAAAAACGGTTTGGGTCTATGTTAAGCATAGGGCGTTTTACAGAAGCGCAAATTATGATCGTTTAAGAGAAACGGAGGCATTATGGCACAGGCAGGCGCAGCGCATAAACTTGAAGAGATATGGACTGAACCCTGGGAATGGACTTATGAAGATTATCTGAATCTTCCGGATGAC
>DYRK01000465.1 GCA_020718785.1 Desulfatirhabdium butyrativorans
TTGCCTGTCCGTATTTTTTCTCGTTCCCAAGCCCCGGCTTGGGAACGCACTTGCCGGGGAGGTTCCCCGGCTTCCCGTGACGGGAGACGGCCCGAAGCCGGGGCTTCCCTGGGAAATCCGAACCCCAGTTCGGATTTGTTTCCTCGTTCCCAAGCCGGGGCTTGGGAACGAGGAAGGATGATGGGCTTATATCAATTCCCGAAAAATATACAAGACTTCCTCAATACCGATTCTTCCGTCGTTATTCACATCCGCAACGGCAGATACATTTGAGGGGGTCTGTCCTGCAACGACTCTCAATGCCGTAACCGCATCGGCAAGATCAAACTTGCCGTCTCCGTTCACATCACAGAATCCCTTGCAGTTCAGCGTGTACGTCGCAGGGCTTCCGGCTCCGTTGTGATTGACCGTCAGCATAGCAGTTCTGGCTCCGAAGCCTCCGGGTCTGCATTGAATGGTCAGATTCTGCGCTGCTCCGCCGTCCGCAACAGTCAACGTCGCGGGACTGACGGAAAAATCGCCCGCATTTGCTCCGGAGAGCGCATGGCTTGTAATTTTCAATTCAGCATCGCCGGTTTCACGGATAGTCAATGTTGCACTGACAGCATCCCCTATTTTCGCACCTCCGACATTAACATCAGCCCCGGGCTTGGGACTCGAGTCGTAGCCGAATATCGGATCCGGCTTCTTAACAATTTCAACTGTTCCGTTTACAGGCTCGGTGTTCAGCGGATTCGCGTCATTATCGGAAAGAACGGCTTCCCTGAATTCAAGACCGCCGCTTCCCCAGGCATTGCTTACAGTTTCATAGCCGAATTCCAGAATATCCCCGGTTCCCGGAGCAATGGTTTTCCCTGCCATGCTGTAAAGCAGTACGGTCACTTCCACATTTTTCGGATCACTGCTGTTCACCTGAAAAGCCGGGGAATCAAAACCGGCTGCACGGTCTGTCAGCTTCGCGCCGGTGATGCTGAATCCGATTGCAGAATCATACACAAAAGAAATCTGCATTGCCCCGACCGCATCTTCATTTTCAAGGTCCAGCCCGAAAACACCTGTTTCATCTTGTCCCGGCTGAATATCCGGCAGGGTAAGAATGCTCAGAGAATCTCTCGGGACATCACGCGTGGTGCGGGTGCGATTCAGAATTTTGTTGATCAGCTTCTGAACATCGAGAATATTGTTTTCGCCGTCTCCGTTCAGATCGCATCCGACACAGTCTCCTTTTCCCAAAATGCAGTTTATCATAGCCTGCAAATCCAGGATGTTGACTTTACCGTCACAGTTCATATCCCCTTCCGAACAGGGCGAAAGTTCCGCGGTATCCGTATAATCCGCCGAAATCGCCTCGCCCGACAGATCGGATACGATACATGCTTTGAAACTCAGTTCGGCAGGCAATTTTACATCCTCATCCACATCGAAGAAGAGTTCGAGAATCGGTCCCGTACCCGCAGTAATGACTTCTCCCGACAGATTGTAAAGCAAAACTTTGACTTCCGAATCTGCCCCGTTTTCCACGGTTGTCAGCGAACAGGAAAAGCCCTCTGTTCTGGACGTGAATTCATACTTGTCGCTAAAGTGAATTCCGCTGTCTGAATCATAACGGACAGTAAATCCCACAGAAGCGGCATTTTTAGTCGGATTCTCTAAAGAAATCACCAGCGGAACATCCGTACTTCCGGGCGCGGCGTCCGGATCATCCATGATCACGCGCACATCCGGAGGCTCACAGGACTGAGTGAGAGCCGGTTTCGGAGCCGTACAGTTGATGTCTGCTACCGCATTGTTATTGCTGTCTCTGCATTCCACGGCCCGGGTTTGCAGATCGTCAACACACGCGCTCCATTTTCCTTCATACCATGTGTAACTTTCATCACAGCCCGCGTAATCGGAACAAGGTTGAGCGGTCGCCGGTTTCGGCTCTGTACACTTACTCTCTGCCGCAGCATTGTTATTGCTGTCCCTGCATTCCACTACGCGGCTTTGCGTACAGGTATTGTTGCAGTCATTCCACGCTCCTTCATACCATGCGTAAGAAACCGGTTCCACAGAGATATACCGAGCCTTCACCACCTTGTCATCGCTCAAGCTGACGTTCAGGATTCTGTTGGTTCCCAGGACATTGCCTTTGGAATCAATCCAGTCTTGAAAATCGAGCGTCCCGTATTGTGCAGGAGCCGTGAGCGTAACCGCCTGATTTTGAGAATAAATTCTCTGAAACTCTCCCATGCCGTCCCGCCTGCCGTTTTTGTCCGAGGAACTGACAGAAATATAAGGCTTGGACTTTTCATCAGACAACTGGACTTCCAATTTTCTCATAGTGTCGGGCCGTTTCACAAAGTCGTACTGAACTTCGAAAACCAGCTTTCTGATGAGCAAATCCGAAGCTCCTTCTATATTCACGGCTTTGCTTACCAGAATATCCGCCCATGCAGACGGTCTGGAATACAGGATAACATTGTCATCATCGTCTGTTGGTATTCCTTTTTTGCCCATGAGATATTTCAGCAAAGACGCGTCGGCAGGACTCGGTTTTATCTGATCAATCCTGTCGTAGTTGTAATCATACCTCATTCCCCACTCAATCGGATGTTCCGTGTCATTGTTGTAATGCTTGAACAGATAAGTCTGCCCGCCTTTCGCAAGTTTCGAGATCCCGGAATGGGTCATGTACAAATCAAGATAGGCGACACCTCGGGCTTTCTTTTCCACCTGAATTTCATACACCTTGAATTCGACAATCCGAATATTCTCTTCAAAAGGCTGGAATATCCCCATATCTTTCAGGTTGAGAAGGATCATCTTGTCGTTATTCAGCCGGTCAATCCTTTCCTGATCGAGTTCAAAGCGCACAGGAACGGATTTTGTGGGCTGATTAGCCACGTACTTCTTATAGATGCTGTCTATGACAGTGGAAAGCTGTTCTTCATACAGGGCTTTGAGCGCATCGAAATCGGTCGAAGTCAGAGTTCCGTCCAAAGACCCCAGCGTTTTGAATTTCTCAAACATGCTGTTGAGGTTCAGTTCTCCGGGGTATGCCTCAAGCATCCGGTATTCATAAGCCTTCTTCATATAATAATGGTATCGGAGCAGTCTTTCCCTTGCCCGTTTTTCCATTTCCCTGAGATACACGACCGCGCGCTGGTCAATCACAGCATTGCCTTCGGTAAGCTGATAATTCAGACCGTCAATTGCCAGCAGGTCATGAATCACGCCGTTGGAAAGCGCCATGGTTTCCTGCATTGCATTATGTATCTGTAATGCAAAGGCTTCTTTCTTTACCATGAGATTCCTGATTTTTTCGATCAGTTCCTGATACTCGGGGCAGTTTGCTTTCAGGCGCTCGAGTTCAGCCTCTATTTCGCTTTTCGGGGCGCTGGTCTCCTTGAATTTACTCCCTATCTTGCCAAGTTCCTTATTCATCGGCTCAATAAGACCGGTCAAATTTTGTACATAAGTCATGACGCCGTTATGCTGATTCAGAATGCCGAAATCCAATTTTTCAGCGGCATCTCCCCAAACTTTAGCTGACTCGATAAAAGAAGGGTCATCTGAACCCCCGCAAGTCGCCTGATTCAGGCAGCCTGCAACCCCGGTGCCGATATCCCACAAATTTTGAATACTCTCCCATGGTTTGTTCTGATCATAACTATAGTCGGCAAGCATTTTAAGCCCCTGTCCGATTGCCCCGAGAATTGGCGGTGCGACCGGAATAACAGTACAGATAGTTCCCAGTATTTTAGCTGCCTGTCTCCACGCATCCACCTTGGTATTATCCTTTGCTTCTTCAAGCAGTTTCTGCTCGAGAATTTGAAGCTCGGATTGCAAGTAGCTGATCTCATTGGTAATGTTCTCAGCCTCGGTCTGAAGTCCGGGAACCACCTTGTCGTTGATCTCGGTGTATCTGTCCTGAAAGCTCTTGATTTCTTCTCCCATTTTTGTCTTAGCATTTTCCAAGCCGCTGATTTTTGCCTGCAAAGTCGAAGCCTTGTTTCCGAGCCAATAGCTCAGATACAGCACACGGATAGCCCGGTCCACTTCGTTTTCAAACATGGTCGCCGTGACTTCAAAGGAGAGCATGGGCGTCCAGCCTGCGGGATTGCAGAAATAATCGAGATTGGTGTAAATGCGGTGCAACAGGATTTCAATCTCGCCTTTGAGCTGCAAAAATTCATACTGCTCGGTATCGCTCAGGTTTGTCCAAGCGGCTGAACTCTTGCAAGCGTCCACCTGCTTGAGATAATCTTCCAGAATTTCCCTGACTTCCTTATGGTCATGCGCCTGTCCCTCGATTTTATCCAAATGACCCTGGAGATACGCGTCTTTGGCATGGGCAAGAATCGCTTTAAGGGCAAAAGGCGTGAGCCATGTCATTGTGCTGCCTGCGGAAGAGACTGTGCCTGCTTTTCCGAGAGGAATATCGGCTGCGGGCGAGGCTGCATTTGCGCCCGCGGTTGATGTATGTTGGGTTGGACTACATTTATGATTACCATCCCAATACGTCTTATGTTCAATCCAGTAAGAATTAACAGGCGTTCCTGCTGCCCCTCCCTTATAATCAGGTGTTTTTTCACCTGCTTTACCGCCGCTCTGACTTACATAAGAAGTCATGTTTACATTAGAGAAAAAATTCCCTCCATCGCCGGCATTCCCGGGTTTTCCTCCCGGTATCGCATTTCCTCCATTACCTGGCCATGCCTTTGTACCAAAGGGAGTTGGTGTAGACTATCAAATATTCTTACCAAAAAATAAGACCGTTTAAAACAGATATTTC
>DYRK01001179.1 GCA_020718785.1 Desulfatirhabdium butyrativorans
GATAAAAGACTTCCGAAGTTTCGAATACTCCGGAAGCCTTTTGTTTTATGATCTCTTCCTGTACACCGATAAACAAAGAATCAGGCATCCGATGAGAGACAGTAAAGCGACGGTAAATCCGAGTATCTGTCCCGGAGTTGAGTCAAATGCCGCTGTCTCAATAAAACAGCCTCCTCCGCCGCCATCACTCTCCACGTATCCGGACTGAACACCGGAGAAGTGCCAGACCTGAATCTCAATAGTCTGCGGGCTTGTCTCTTTATGATTCACCCGTGATCCCGGCACAATCCATCCGTCTCCGGCAGGCATGACCGTACCGGCAGTGTCGCAGGCAATTGCCCATTTTTTGCCGTTGTAAAGATAGATATTCATCTCATTCACATCGGTATCTCCCGGACAGGGAATAATTACTTTTACCGGTATATCGAACACGGTCGGCGGCTGGAGACTCAGAGGCGAGCCGACAGCCTGCACATTGGCAATCATCAGGGTCGGAAGCTCGTTTTCGGGACCGAAGATCGGCTTTACCGGTTCATCGCTGTTATACACAATCGCTGCACCTTCGAGCTTACCGCCGGTCACACGAATGCCTTCGTTATACAGTCCCTGAAGCCGCGGATCATCTGCCTCGATATAAGCTGTTTCCGGCGAACCGGCCTGAGCCGTATCATGCGCCGTACTGCTTTCGGTCTTGAAGCTGTATCTGAGCTGCGTAACCGCATGTCTCCTGTCACTGACACTCACATCAATATGAATCACTTCGTCATAGCCGTAATTTCCGAATTCCGGTTCAACTGAGCGGTCATAGACTACCCACAGATCGCTGATCTTTGTCTCATCTTCTCCGCTGAGATTGATCCGGCGGACGACATCGCTGCCCAGATTCCGTGTGTAAGCCTCATTCACTTCGTCAGTAACCGTGAATATCACACTGTCGGGTTCGGTGACGGCGATGCCGTCGGAGTCCTGAATTCGCACGTAGAAAGAGGTATTACCCGGAATCCGGGTTCTGTCCTGCTCCATTCCTGCACCGCTGTGAGGCATGACATCAA
>DYRK01000466.1 GCA_020718785.1 Desulfatirhabdium butyrativorans
TTCAATTTTCAATTTTTTCGGGGAATCCGGGAACCAGGGCAGACCGCTCTGTTTTCCCTTCCTGCGTGTGAAAGGTCATGTTCCCGTTCCCGTCACACAGCCAGAATTCCTTTGCACCGGCTTCGAAATACAGCCTTGCCTTGCGGAGCATCTGCGCCTCGGAATTTCCCGGGGACATGATTTCCACGCAGATTTCCGGCGCCACAGGACTGGCTGCCTTTTCTCTGACCTGTTCAAGAAGGCTCTCAGATATCCAGACCGCATCCGGTACTTTCACATTTTCGGAAGTCTTTACAGGAAATTCCTGAAATGTTTCCCCATGCTTCAGCATTGTTTCGATCAGCACCGTGATGCGTTTCTGAAAAATAACATGCCGGATACTTGCAGGACTCATGACAATCTGTCCTCTTTCATTCAGTTCGATTTTGTACGGAAGCCCCCTGAGATTCGGCTCCGCACACACCTGTTCCCATTCCATGGATTCTTTCCTTTCGGTAGGGGCGAAAAATTTTTCGCCCCTACCCGGCCCCCTGATCCCTGACCTCTGACCCCTCACCCCGCACCCACCCAGCAATCGGAAACCTTATCACAAAACACGCGCCTTTCCCATCGCCTTTATTCTTCGCCCGGATGGTTCCGCGGCAGTCTTTGACAATTCCGTAGCTTATGGAAAGCCCGAGACCTGTGCCTTTCCCCACTTCTTTGGTGGTGAAAAAGGGTTCGAATATTTTATCCATGATTTCAGGAGGAATCCCCTTGCCCGTATCCTCAAGTTCAATGACCACGCTGTCTTTTTCGCTTCTCGTACTGAGCCGGATTTTCTTCTCGTAAGACGCTCTGCTGCTGTCCGCGAACGAGTTCTGATGATCTTCGATGGCATCTCTTGCGTTAATCAGGAGATTGATGAACACCTGCTCCAGACGGCCCGGGTCCGCGGCGACCGACGGCAGATCCGTCTCAAGGTCCCAGACCGCATCAATACCTCTGACCTTCAGTTGCTGACTGAAAATTTCAAAAGCTTTCCTCAGCACATCGTTGACCTGAACTGCTTCCATCTTCATGTCCGATTTCCGGCCGAACTCTCGCATGTGACTGATAATTTTGGATGCCCGGTCAACATGGCTGACAATTTCGGACGACATTGTAAAGAGAATTTCGTCTTTGATCGCTTCTTTTTTATTTATTTTTTTCATAAAAAAGCTGCCGGCGGTTTTTATGACCGACAGAGGCTGATTAAGTTCATGGGCAACGCCGGTAGCCATTTCCCCGAGGGTGGCCATTTTGCTGGCCTGTATAAGCTGCTGTTCAGCTTCAAGACGTTTGGTTATATCGCTTGTGGTCACCAGAAACACTTTCCGGCCCCCGTATTCGGACGGGGATATCCGCATATTGACAAAAAGAGGTTTTCCCTGTCTGTTCAGATGGATTGCCTGAGCGATCACATCGGATGTCCTTATTCTGGACGCGTAGCCTTCTTTTTCCTCATCCCTGAAGAAATCCGGAAAGGGACTGTGGATGATCTCGTATTTCTCATATCCGTAAACCGCCTTCACGCTGTTGTTGCAGTCTAAAATTTCAAGGCTGTCCGCATGAAGGACAAAGACCGGATTCGGTATGTTGTTGAAAATGTCATGGTATTTTTTCTCGGACTGCTCCAGTTTCTCTTCAAGCTGTTTTCTCGGAGTGATGTCAATGCACATTTCCATTGCCGCGATAATTTCCCCCCTGTCGTTTTTCAAGGGGGATGTTTTGACAATCCAATGCGTTGCGGTACCGTCTTTATTGAATCCTTTTTCCTCGCTGTAATGGGATTCGCCGTCATGGAAAGTTTTTTCCACCGGGCAGTTCGGGCATTTCTCATCGCGTTTTTTATAGGCATGGAAACAGAAATCACCGGGATCAGGATTGAATTTGTCCGAAAATTCCCGATTGTACTTTAAAATTTTATAGTCTCTGTCCTGAACAGTGATGAGGCAGGGTACCCGCTCGAACAATTGCTGATATTCGTCGCGCTTTTGTTTCAGCTCTGCCTGATTCTGACCGATTTCTCTGCCCATCGCCCCGATGGCTGCTGCCAACTGTCCCAGTTCGTCCTGTCCGGACATACAGGGTTTGCCGAAATATTCCCCTTTTGCGATACGATGGGTTCCGGCAATCAGCTTTTCTATGGGCTGTTTTACGAATTTCAGCACAATAATAAAAATAATGGCGGACGGCACAAGAAAAACAAAAATCGTCATGGCGATGATCCCTTTTTCATACCGGAGAATCTCTGCATCGCTGTCTTTGAGCGAAACCACAACATCTAAAGCGCCCAGAATTTTTTTCCCCTCCGGATGGATATGGCAGCCGGCAGAGCAGCCGGGTTCGTTGCTGATGGGGCTGATGATTCCGAGCATCCGCCAGCCTTCCGGGGATATGATGATCCTTATGCGCTGCGATAATTCCAGCCGGTACAGCGGGGGATCGGACCTGTGGCAGATATCGCAGGCTTCTGCTTTGATGTTAGTGCTGCGTTCCACTTCCGAAATATGGCTGGAAAATTTTATCCTGCCGGATTTGTTGTAGATGCGGATAGTCTCGATCTCTTTCTGGCGGGCGATGTTCTGTATGATCTGGTTGATGTCGTCTCTTGAATTCAGCATCATGGCATAATGGGTTCCGAGCTTGATGGTATTGGTCAGCCGGTCGGTCCCTTCCACAATGCTCTGCATAATTTTTTCTTTCTGATACGCGATATTGAAATATGCCCAGACCGATACGCTGAAAAGGAGAGTGATTCCCACTGAAAAAATAAGCTTTGAGACAAGACTGTGCCGAAATTTTCTGATGTATCCGACCATGTTTCCTCTCTTGAAGGAGGTCCGGGGTCAGGGGTGCTTGTTTCTGGGAACTGGGTCAGTTACCAGCACCCCACACTGCCGGACAAAAAATCATAACATTCTGATTTTATCGGAAAAAACGATTTGCAAAATCGTTTTACTGTAAAACGGCTTTGCAAGCCGTTTTGTGTCTGTTTCAGCAGAAGTATCTGAAAAATTGTCCAGCACCCAGTATCCCGGACCCCGTTCTTTTTTCTGTTGCTTTATTTTGTCATCAGGGGTAAGGACAGAAGGGAGAGGCAAGATAAAAAAAGAGGCTCCTGCCTCTGACCTCGTACCCCTCACCGCAGGACCGTTATACGCATTTCCAAAATAAAATCAATAAAAATAATCGTAACAGCAAAGCCCGTGTTTTCATAACCGGAACGGAGGTTTTTTATGACGCCCCCCGTTGACTGGAAAATTGTTCTGATTGACGACGAAGAAGGTATCCGCAGGGTGACAAAGATCAGCCTCGAGGATGCCGGGTACAGCGTATGGACCGCGGCAGACGGAGCATCGGGACTGCGTCTGTGTGCAGATCAATGCCCGCAGATTGTGATCACCGATATCCGGATGCCGGGAATGGACGGCATTCAGGTACTCGAGGCTGTCAAAAAAGGCTTTCCGGATATTGAGGTGATTGTTGCCACCGCATTCGGCGAAATGGATGTGACCGTCAAAGCGCTTCAGCTTGACGCATCGGATTTCATTACAAAACCCATTTCCGACGAGGCGATTCAGGTTGCACTGTCGCGGGCGAAACACCGCTGGTCCACGCGGAAACAGCTTCAGGATTACACAGCCTTTCTGGAAGAAGGATGGACCGAAACCACGCGTGAGCTTATGGAATCTTTCATTTTCCAGAAAAATCTCGTCGAAAATTCCATGGACGGCATTCTGGGCTGCGATACGCGGGAAATTGCGGTGACATTCAACAGGAGCATGGAAAGTCTGCTCGGATATTCCAAAGATGAAGTGCTGAATAAAATGACGCTGGGGCAGTTTTTTCAGCCCGCGGAAGAAAAACGGCTCAAAGCAGAAATGGCTGAAGAAAGATACGGCGGACCGGGCAGACTTTTCCTGTTTGAAACCGAGATGATATGCAAATCCGGGCAGAGCGTTCCGGTACAGGTTTCCGCATCCGCGCTCTTCAATGAAAAAGAACCTGCGGGACTGGTCTGCTTTTTCAGAGACCTTCGCGAAATCCGCAAGCTGGAACAGGAAGTCGCGGATCAGGCGCGCATTCTTCATCAGGACAAAATGATGTCGCTGGGAAGGCTGGCTGCCAGTGTGGTTCATGAAATCAACAATCCCCTGGCCGGTATCCTGAATTACAGCCGGCTTATGGTCCGTATTCTTGAACGGGGACAGTTGAGCGGGGAACACCGCGAAAAATTCAGCCGCTATCTCAATCTGATAGAAAGCGAGACTGACCGCTGTTCGCAGATTGTTTCCAGTCTTCTGACTTTTTCACGCAAATCCCCGCCGGCTTTCGGAGATGTTCAGGCAGACGAGCTTCTGCATCGCTGTGTCCTTATGAGTCAGCACAAACTCAGACTGAGCAATATCTGCCTCGAGCAGGATATCGGGCCGAATCTTCCTAAAATAAAAGGCGATTTCAACCAGTTGCAGCAATGTGTCATCAATCTTGTTTTCAACGCCATGGATGCCATGCCGGAGGGCGGAACCCTTACGCTCGGCGCAAGTCATAATCCTGAAAAAAAGATTGTGACCATATCTGTGAAAGACACAGGCACCGGCATTTCCCAAGAAAATCTGTCTCATATTTTCGAGCCGTTTTTTACCACAAAAAAAGAAGGATACGGCGTGGGACTCGGGCTTTCCACCCTGTACGGCATTATTCAGCGTCA
>DYRK01000467.1 GCA_020718785.1 Desulfatirhabdium butyrativorans
GGGGCTTCGGGCGCAGATGCGTTCCCAAGCCGGGGCTTGGGAACGAGGAAAAATCTCCCTGCAACCTGTCCCCTGCAACCTGCTCACTCATGCCGCAAAGCCTCAATCGGATCAAGCTGTGCTGCTTTGCGTGCCGGAAAAAAGCCGAAAATCACGCCTACTGCGGCTGAAAACAGAAATGCCAGTGCTACAATACCGAGATTCGGAATAAAGGGAACTTTAAGAAAACGTGATCCGAGACCCGCTCCGGTCAGTCCCAGCGCAATGCCGCAGACTCCGCCGAAGGAAGACAGAACTACCGCTTCTACCAGAAACTGCATCAGCACTTCCCGTTCCAGCGCGCCGATGGCTAAACGGATGCCGATTTCCCGTGTCCGCTCCGTGACAGAAACCAGCATGATATTCATAATACCGATACCGCCGACCAGCAGACTGACTGCTGCAACCGCGCCCAGCAATCCTGTAAGCAGACGGGTGGTTCCGGTGAGCATACTCACGATTTCCTTCATGTCGCGCACATTGAAGTCATCTTCTTTGTTCGGAGCAATACGGCGGCGTTCACGCATCAGCCGCTCGATGTCTGCCTGCACTTTTTCTGTGGAAACGCCGTCTTTCGCGGAAACATAGATCGCGCTGACTTCTGTGTTTCCTGCCATACGCCGCTGGACAGTACGCAGGGGTATCAGCACGAAATCATCCTGATCCATGCCGAAACTGGACTGTCCTTTGGCTTTAAGCACACCGATCACTTTGAAAGAAATCTTTTGCAGCCGGATTGTTTCGCCTATAGGGTCCTGTCCCCCGAAAAGTTCATCCCGAACTGTTGCGCCGAGGAGACATACAGCCCGCCCCGCGCGCTGTTCGCCTTCTGTAAACTTCCGTCCTGAAGCAATGCTCCAGTCGCGGACTTTTAAAAATGCGTCAGTGCTGCCGGTAACCGAGACCTGCCGGTTCTGATTGCCGAAAACAGCCTGAGTCATTTTACCTGCTGTCGGAGCCACTGCCGCAAGTCCGGCGATATCGCGTTCAATGGCATCTGCATCATCTGTATCAAAGGATGCAGCATCAGCCCGCGCGCCCCCGGGTCCCCGATGTGCCTGACCGGGTCTGACCTGAAGCATATTGCTGCCCAATTTGGATATGTCGGATGTCACCTGCGCGGTTGCGCCGCTGCCCAGCGTGACCATAGTAATCACAGCCGCAACCCCGATAACAATTCCCAGAATGGTCAGCGATGACCGCATCACATTGCGCCGGATTTCGCGCTGTGCCAGAAGAACAGTTTCATATATCATTCAATTTTTCCTTTTATTGATTCCCGAATCCGTTCTGCCCGCCGCAATCCGGGCATTCCCATGTGATGCCGTTGCAGGACATTCCCCAGAAATTTTCTTCCATGCAGTCCTGACAGATACTGAATCCGCAACGGCAGCGCCAGCAGAAGGGCGGCAATGCCCCGCAGCAATGGCATCCGGACGCGTTGGCTTTGCGGCGCCTTTCCCTGTACGATGATTTACTTGCAGAGTTTTGCATGATCCGCCTTGATGAACCTGTTATCGGTCGGTGGTAAGAATATTTGTCGAATTTTTACTCGGAAATGCTCGCTTGGGATTGACAAATCCCAGGCATTTCCGGCGCCGAAGGATAAAAATGACCGTCAATCCGCCGGGAGCGAGCGGCCCGGGGCATTTCTCTTTCTTATATTGGTATGCGAAGGTAAAGACACCTGAAAGATTGTATAATCAGATTGCAATGTTAAAGCCGGGCAGCATGTTTGTCAAGCGAAAATATGGATTTGCCGGGACTGCATGCGGGTAACTTTTTTTTGATAAGTTTTCGAAAATTAATCATTGAAAAAATATCCGGTAAAGGTTACATTCAAATGCCCGTCGGTGATTAATTTGCGGGCATATATTTAACAACCTTTTGATTCACAAAGAAATATACCCTGATCAAAATGAACGGCATCATTACATTGCTGACAGATTTCGGCACAGAAGATGAATATGTCGGGGTGATGAAGGGCGTGATCCTGTCTGTCAACCCTGCGGCAACGATTGTTGACATTTCCCACGGCATTGATCCTCAGAATCTGACGCAGGCTGCCTTTATGATTCAGGCGGTTTTGCCGTATTTTCCGGAAGGCACGGTGCATCTGAGCGTAACAGATCCGGGTGTCGGCACGGATCGGGCGATTCTCGCGCTGTCCATCGGCGGGAAGATTCTGCTTGCCCCGGATAACGGCATTCTGACATTGCTGCTTAAAGAAAAAAGCATCGCTTCCATTATTCAGGTGAAGAATTCAGCCTATTTCCTGAAACCTGTGAGCCCTACATTTCACGGACGGGATATTTTTGCGCCAGTGAGCGGACATCTCAGCAAAGGGCTTGATATCAGTGCGCTCGGCCCCCCTGTGAGTCCCGATACATTAGTGCGGCTTCCCCTTTCCGAACCCCATATTTCAGACACAGGCGAACTGCTTGGAACGATCATTGCCGCGGATCATTTCGGAAATCTTATGAGTGATATTGATCTGAATACCTTGGCTTCCTTCTGCAACAGAGAATATAAAAAACTCGGAATCCGGATCGGGGCATCTGAAATTATCGGTTTGTCCGAGACTTATGCAAATGTGAAACCGCAGCAGCCCCTTGCCCTCATCGGCGGAACGGGATATCTTGAGATTGCTGTAAACTGCGGGAATGCCCGGCGGCATTTCGGAGTCGGAAAAGGGGCGGCAGTGAGAATCGGGAAGTGAGAAGTGAATAGTCAGCAGATCGAGAGTTCTCCCAAAATGCTCGCTTGGGATTGACAAATCCCAAGCATTTTCGATCTGCTGATAGTGAGAAGTGAGAAATAAAGGAGGAATGAGAGTGATTTTTCGTGTAGGAACGCAGATATTGAATATCTCCCTGCTTTTTGCCTTAATGCTTCTGCCGGGGACTGCCGTATCTCAGGATAATCCGACTGCCATACCGGATGTGCTGATTTCCTTTGAGTCGGAAAAGGGCAGGGATTATGCCATTGTGGTAGAAAAGGAAAGCCAGCAGTTGTTTCTTTATGCAAATGATGGGACACTCAGGGAAATCCGGCGCATGAACTGTTCCACAGGCAAAGTGCGGGGACCCAAATTTTCTGCCGGTGATCTGAAAACACCCGAAGGCATTTATTTTTTTGTCAAAGAATACGAAGATAAAGAACTTGCGCCTATCTACGGCACAGGAGCTTTTCCAATGGATTATCCCAATCTTTTGGATCAGGCTTCGGGAAGAACCGGGACTTCAATCTGGCTTCACGGCACAAATAAAGTCCTGAAAGAAAGGGATTCCAGCGGATGTGTAGCTATAGAGAATGAGAATATCGCCGAACTTGCTCCCTATATCACTCTGAACCGTACTCCGATTATTGTCACGGAAAGGCTTTCATTCAGTGATCCCGAACAGAAACGCCAAAGTGAAACCGCTGTCAAAGCCCTTTTATCAGGCTGGAAAAAGGCTCTGGAAAGCGGAACATATCATGACTACCTGAGTTTTTATGATCCGGAATATCTGCCGGATATGTCATGGTGGCCCGAATGGAACAAGACCCGGAAAAGCTTTCAGACTGAGCCGCAGTCTTTATCTCAGGATTTAAAAAATCCTTTGATTGTCAAAGAGAAAGACATTTATGCCGCACTTGCGGATCAGGTAATCGCTTTGTCGGGTAACGAACTGGCTGTCGGAATCAAGAAATTTTTCCTGACAGACAGGGAAAATCAGGGGTTCAGAATTATTGCTGAGGAATATATGGGGCTGCCGGAACATCATATCAAAGAAAATCCTTTTATGACTGCTTTCCGCAATCTGAAAAAATCGGCAGAAGTCATTGCACGGAGAGAAGTCCCGCCGGAGCCGCCTGAAAGACTTCCGATCAGAGAATCGGAACCCAGTGAGCAGTCTGTGCCTGAAGAAATCTCGGCTCAGGATGAGACAGAGATTGCGGAGATGCTTCAGGCATGGGTGAAAGCATGGTCATCGAAAGATGCGGATCAGTACGGAGCCTGTTATGCCGATGATTTCAATTCTCAGGGCATGAGCCGGGACGCATGGATCGCATATAAAAAGCAGTTGAACCGGAAGTACAGCTATATCCGTGTTTCAATGGACAATCTGAGAATCACAAAGAGCGGTGATGACCGTATCGCTTTGTTTACTCAGAACTATCAGTCTGAAGCGTTCAAAACTCTGGGTACAAAACAACTTATTTTAAAGCGTGAAAACGGGCAATGGAAAATTTTCCGGGAAACTTACAGGAAGTGAGAAGTGAGAAGTGGGAAGTGAGAAGTGAGAAGTGAGAACATGGAAGCTACAGTGGAATAATCGGAATACGCACTGCCGATTTTAAGTGCGGATAAAAAAAAGATTACAATGTCTTCTTTCTCATCCTGTTCCGGCCGGCAGGAACAGCATTTTTTGCAACAAAGGTATAGCATCGGTTCTTCTGTTTTTCTTTCCAAAAAAAGTTCTTGCTTTTTTATGCTGTCACGTATATCGTTTGTAACGACAAAAGATATTAATTCCAAAAAAATATTTAAGGACGTAACCGAATGGCAGGTTAAGCGACCGACCATTATGATTTATAAGATTCGGTGGGTCAGACATTTCTGTCTGACGGTGTGTCGGTAGGTCAGACATTTCTGTCTGACGGTGTGTCGGTAGGTCAGACATTTCTGTCTGAC
>DYRK01001180.1 GCA_020718785.1 Desulfatirhabdium butyrativorans
ATCAATACTGAGCAGTGATTTCCAATACTTAAATGTCAGTCCGGTCTGCCGTCTTACTCTGCATTGGGCTTAACATCATCATCAAGCCGGATGAACATTTCCAGCCGTTCATAATTCCTGCGCGCCAGTTGAATAAACGCGGCGGCAATCTTCGGGGTGTCATAGCCGCCCTTGCCGTCCGCACCGAGGAGAAATTCCCTTAATTTAAGTTCAGGATTGTTCGCTTCCACTCTCAGCAGTATGGCTCTCATCTCTTCAATGCCGACTACTTTGATCTCCGGGAAATCGGACGGGAAAATGCCCTTTTTTTCAGCGGCTCCAAACTCGGCTTTGACAATTCTTTCCTGTTCGGCTCCGAGCAGCAGCCCCTGTACAGCGTCACGCATTCCCTCTTTGATAAAAAGATAGATCAGCTTGATGTGCGCTTTGACATCCTGATCATATTTTTTAACAATCCGAGTTATATGACCATCCTTTTTTTCGTTTTGTCCATCTCGGTTTGTCACTTCATATTTATAGAAACTGTCCTTCATTCTCTCTTCAGCTTGCTGAACATTAGGATTGGCAAGATAATCTGAAATTCTTTTCAGGACTTCTTGTTCAATCACAAGATGCTCATAAACTCTGAAATTCTTTTCAGGACTTCTTGTTCAATCACAAGATGCTCATAAACTCTGAAATTCTTTTCAGGACTTCTTGTTCAATCACAAGATGCTCATAAACAATGACATTTTGCTTATCGACAAATTCTTCTTTTGACATTGAGATTACCTCTATAACCGCTTGATGTTGTAATGCACCCGGCAGAATTCGAACCCGATACCTGCGGATTCCTGATCCGCTGCTCTATCCGACTGAGCTAAGGGGTCCGAAGAATTCCCTTTTGACTTAAAAAAATTCCTTATCACGGAATCTAATCCATTTCAAGGTTTTTTTTCATTCCTAAAAAATCAGACAGTCGCCTGTCCCTCTGACAAAAAGCAAACTTATTAACTCACCTTACGCAGTAAAAAATAAAAGTTGAAAAAAATTTAAAAAAAGTTTAA
>DYRK01000468.1:0-1234 GCA_020718785.1 Desulfatirhabdium butyrativorans
GGGAGCCTCCCCGGCAGGTGCGTTCCCAAGCCGGGGCTTGGGAACGAGAAAAACGGCTTGGAAAGCCGTTTTACTGTAAAACGCCCGGTCTTAAAATAGACGCAAATCGTTTCAACGGTTTTACTTCCGCGGTTTGGGAGGAAAGATGAAAAACAGGATTTTCATCATAGATGATGATCCCATTATGGGAAACCTGCTGGCATCACAACTTGGCGATGCAGGTTTCGAAGCCGAATATTTCGATAACGGCGAAGAAGCCGTGAAAAAGATATTTCAGACCGCGCAGGCACGGAGCCATCGCATGGTTGTTCTGTCGGACATTGAAATGCCCGGGACAGACGGCCTCGAAATCCGCCGTCTTCTCCGTCAGAATCCCGAAACATCAGGTATTCCCTTTGTTTTTCTGTTATCGGAAACCGGACAGTCCGAACATCTGAGGTCATGTGCGGATGAGTGTATCCCTAAGCCCTTCAATATGGATGAACTGCTGGAACGTATAGTAAAAGTGACAGAACTCGCGAAAAAAGCCGAAGCTTCGCGCTCCCGGAACAGTTTCGGCGGCAGTCTGATACGGACAAGAGTACCCGACCTTTTACGGATTGCCGAACTTAACTGCCTCAGCGGAGAGTTTCTTATCAAGGATCCGGATAAAAAAGAAATCGGCAGAATGCAGGTTCTGAAAGGAAAACTGATCGCAGCCGGAGCCAGAGGGCTGGAACATGAGGAGGCTTTTTTTGCTTTGGCAGAAGAGGATCAGGGACAGTTCGAATTTCACGCGGAGGAAAGCAATGTTCCGGACTCTGTCAACACGGACAACGAAACGCTTCTGTTCAGAGCCGGCCGTATGTCTGAGGAAGCAGCGAATCTGAAAGAAAAAATTCAGGATCAGGATATTCTCCTGACCATCCGTTTCAAGAAAATATCGAGCGATGTCGTTGAAATGACCGGGAAAGAAAATCTTAAAAAAATTCTGTCCCTCATACGGGCAGGAAAGACCGTGAGGGAAATTCTCGGCAGCAGAAAAATGAGCCGTATCAGAGCCGCGTCGGTTATCGCCGATCTGCTCAGCCTCGGTATCGTCACAGCAGATATTAAGGAAACAAAACCGTCCGTTCCCAAGCCGGGGCTTGGGAACGAGGGGCAAAAACCGTCCGTTCCCAAGCCGGGGCTTGGGAACGAGGGGCAAAAACCGTCCGTTCCCAAGCCGGGGCTTGGGAGCGAGGGGCAAAAACCG
>DYRK01000468.1:1334-3080 GCA_020718785.1 Desulfatirhabdium butyrativorans
GGGGCAAAAACCGTCCGTTCCCAAGCCGGGGCTTGGGAGCGAGGGGCAAAAACCGCCCGTTCCCAAGCCGGGGCTTGGGAACGAGGGCTCCTCGTTCCCAAGCCGGGGCTTGGGAACGAGGGTCAAAAGTCTTCAGATACAAAGGCAGGAAACTGCGGGTGAAAATAAGAAGCCCTGTTCTCAGGACGAAGATGAAGATACGGACCCGGGAGACGGGGAGCCGGGGACTGGGAGCCGGGGACTGGGAGCCGGGGACTGGGAGCCGGGGACTGGGTTCTGGGGACCGGCTGCAAGCACCCAATCCCCGGCACCCGGCACCCAGCACCCAGTCCCCAGTCAGGGACTGCCCGAACCCTCGGTGCTGTCCGGTTCCGTGATCGAAGGCAGTGTTCCGGATACGCTGAAATATTTCGAGGGCAGAAACGTGACCGGGATACTGAACATCAAAGGTATCCCGACAAATGCGGCGATCTATTTTCAGGACGGACAGATTATCCATGCCTATCACGGAAAAGCCTGCGGAAAAAAAGCACTTTTCCGGATTTTGTCTGAAAAAGAAGCGTCGCTGAGTTTTCAGTCCAGACCTCTTGCCGTGGCACGCACGGTCTCGGATTCCCTGCCGGGCATTCTTCAGGAAGCATCCAAAGAGATCGGAACTCTCAGGCGCCTGAAGCCCGGAACATTTGACAAAACCGTGGAAATCCCGTCTGTTATGCCGGATATCTCTGAAATAAAGGACCGCCCCGGACTGATGCACACTTTGTCTCTTGCCCAGCAGTACGGAAAGGTCCGGGATATTATGGAAGCCAGTCAGATGACCGATCTCCAGACCTACAAACATCTGCTCCGGCTCGTTCAGATGAACATCCTCACGGTCAAAGCAGCAAAAAAAGCTGAAATCCGGATAGTTACAGACAGTTCCTCGGATCTGCCCCAGGCTCTGACCGAAGCGCAGAATATTACGCTGATTCCTCTTTCTGTGAAAATGGACGGACAGGTCTGGCTTGACGGCGTGAATCTCATGCCGGAAAATTTTTACCGGGCAGTCAGAAACACAAAACAGTCTGCAAGGACGGTTCCGCCTTCCAGAGACGATATTCATCAGGCTTTCCGGAAAATCATCCCGGATAAAGATATTCTCGCGATTTTTTTATCCGGAAGAATGAGCAAAACCGTCGAGTATGCCGGTGCAGCCAAAGACAAAATCTATGCCGGATATCTGAAACAGGCCCAGCAGGCCGGAAAAGACGATCTCAGGATCGAAATCATTGACAGCCGCTCGGTTTCGCTGGGATTGGGGCTGATGGTCAGCGAAGCCGCGGACAGACTCAAAGAAGGCTGGTCTGTGAAACAGGTCGGCGAATATGCTGAAGAGCTTATTCACCGGGTCCGGATGTTTTTTGTGGCAGAGTCATGGGAATACCTTCACAGGTACGGAATGGTGGGAAAACCCAGATATCTGCTGGGCAATCTTCTCCGGACACGCCCGGTGCTGTTTATCCGAAACGGCGAACCGGTCATTATTGACAATGTGAAAGGAGAGGAAAATGCCGCGGAACTCCTGATGGAACTGATTCAGGAGAGTCTGCCGGACCCGGAAATGCCGATCCGCGCCGGGGTGGTTCACGCGGATGCATTGCTGCGGGCAGAGCGGCTTGCCGAAATGATGGAGGCAAGGCTGAACTGCCGGGATATTATTTTATCGCATCTGGGACCGGAAATCGGGGCAAGGTGCGGTCCCGGAAC
>DYRK01000468.1:3180-4710 GCA_020718785.1 Desulfatirhabdium butyrativorans
ATATGCTTCGCAGCTACAGGCTTTCAACACGGATAAACCTGTCGGGGATCGCGGTCATAGTCTGTTTTATATGCGCCGTGATCTGCCTGTATCCCCGTTTCAGGGAAAAGATGTATGAGTCCAAATATGCCCAGACGCAGAATGTTGTGGAAACAGTCTTCAGCATGATTGCCTATTATGCGAAGGAATCTGACCGCGGGAATATTTCCGAGGCGCAGGCAAAGATTACAGCTAAAGAGGTGGTCAGGCATCTGCGCTATGAGGGAAAAGAATATTTCTGGATACATGACACAGATATCCGGATGATTATGCACCCCATGAAAACAGAACTGGAAGGAAAGTATCTTTCTGATTTTTCAGATATTCATGGCAAAAAACTGTTTGTCAGCATGACAGATATCTGCAAAAAACAGGGTGCCGGGTTTACGGATTATTACTGGCCCAAACCCGGAGAAACTGTCCCCTCACCCAAAATCTCATACATACGGCTCTTTCCCGAATGGGGATGGATCATCGGCTCCGGAATCTATACAGACGATGTGGAAAAAGAAATCAGGCAGATTATCACCCTGACCGGCATGGCAATATTTGCCATTACATCCGCGGCATTGCTGTTCTCGTGGTTTCTGGCGCGGACCATATCCAGGCCGATCTCCGATATTGCCGGAAAAATGAATGATGCCGCGTGCCAGATCGCGGCTGCCTCGGATCAGGTGTCCCAAGCCGCGCAGTCCCTGGCAGAGAATGCCTCGGAGCAGGCTGCTGTCATCGAGGAATCTTCGGCTTCCATAGAGGAAATCGAGGCACGGAGTCTGGAAACTTCGGAACTGACGCGGGGCGCGGAAGCACTGATGAATGAAAACATCCGTAAATCCGCTATCTCGCTGAGGTCGCTTATCTCGGTGATAACAGAAATGTCTCATATAGAACAGGAAGGGGGCAGGATCGGAGAAATTATCAGGAACATAGAAGAAATAGCCTTCCGTACCAAACTGCTGGCACTGAACGCCGCGGTGGAAGCTGCACGTGCGGGAAAAGCCGGCGCGGGTTTTGCGGTGGTTGCCGATGAGGTGAAAAATCTGGCGGTGAGTGCCGCGGCAGCAGCCGAAAATACCCAGAAAATTTTAGACACAACCATCCGAAGAGTTGCTTCAGCCTCGCAATCCGTAAAAGCAGTGAACAGCGATTTCGAAGGCATCATCGAGACTGCCACCTCCATGGGAGAAAAAACTGTTTCCATCACCGAAGCCAGCAAGGAACAGTCCCTCAGTATCGGCTGCATCCGGACCGCGGCTGTCGAAAGCGACAAAGTCACCCAGCAGCTCGCTGCCAGTTCTCAGGAATTTGCCGCGGCTGCTCAGGAACTTTCCGCACAGGCATCGGAAATGAAAAGCTTTGCAAAAGACCTCCTGCTGATTGTTGAAGGAAAGAGAACAGAAAATTGAAAACTCACTTCTCACTTCTCAATTCTCACTTCTTTTTCTCGTTCCCAAGCCCCAGCTTGGGAACGCACTTGCCGGGGAAGCCCCG
>DYRK01000469.1 GCA_020718785.1 Desulfatirhabdium butyrativorans
TTGCCCTGCTGTAGTAGAGCGATTTTCCAAATCGCTTTCAGGCGGATTGCAAATTCGCTCTGCTGTAGTAGAGCGAATTTTCAAATCGCTTTCAGGCGGATTGCAAATTCGCCCTGCTTCGCTGATGACTGTCGGCTGTATGCCGATATCGGTTAAACTTATCTTCCCCAATATAGCACGAATATCATTTATTTTAGCTGCTATTTCCCGTCCCTGACATTCGAACCTCAAAGTTACTTCCCCGTCCGCATCCCTTTCATAAATTTTTAATTCTTTTCCGTTAGTCAATAATCCGTAACGCGCATTCAGCTTGCTCAAATATCGCCTGAGTTTGCGGTTATGCCTGTCCAATTTTTGTCCGGGATGTTTTGCTTCTATTACAATGGTCGGAGGTCTGATCTTGTCTAAGATCAATGGGATAACGGGCGTCACCAATGCCAGAAAATCCAGGCGGATATCGGCAACTTTGACTTCCTGATGCCAATTGTCAGGCGAATACCCCAGTTGAGGCAGCAGATAACTGACGATGAGCTTGGAAATAACCTCACTTTCATTGCGGCAAAACTGCGGATCGAAATTAAAAGCAACCATTATCCAACCTGCCTGAATCTCAGACGATCATATTTTTCTGATTTTCGAATGTTTTATTCTGATTTGAACAGATACCTCCGATTAATTATCGGTTTATAAATCATATTTAATACTTTGTCAATGATTTTTCAGGAGCAGGAAAAACAAAAAAGGGTTACAGCCCGGACAGCTATAACCCTTTGATTTTCAGGAATGCCCCCGGCAGGAATCGGACCTGCGGCACATGGATTAGGAATCCATTGCTCTATCCACTGAGCTACGGGGGCGTAAAAAGTGAGAATTGAGAAATAAAATTTTCCGATTCTCACTCTTCAATTTCTCAATTCTCACTTCTCAATTCTCACTTTTCTAGTCCACATAAAGTTTCTGACCCGGATAAATTTTACTTCGCTGGGTCATGTGGTTGACCTTCAGAAAGCGGTCAAATTCCATTTTATGACGTCGGGCAATATCAAGGAGGACATCGCCCCGTCTCACACGATAGGTTCTCAAATCCAGCTTTGCCGCTTTTTTGCTGCTGCTGATATAGACCTTTGCTGCTTTGTTGTTGCTTCTGATATCAGCTTTCACCGGGAGTTTCAGCACCTGCCCGATCCGGATTTTTGCTTTCCGGATATTATTCAATCCCTTCAATGTATCGGGAGTCGTATTGTAACGGCTGGCAATATTATAGATCGAATCTCCACGCCTTACAATATGTTTAGATACCGGCGGACGATATTTTGTCCTCCCGTATTCTTCTGACCTCGATACCGTTCTCACACTGCCGCCGGGTATTTTAATCACATTTCCCGCAACCAAATGTCCGCGTTTGCCTATTCCGTTCATACGGGCAACAGTGTTCACGCTGATACTGTATCGTCTGGCAATGCTTGAAATTGTTTCCCCTCTTCTGACTTTGTGATAGCTGACAGAGACCGCAGCCTTTTTGACGGCTTTGACCGATTTCAGGGTCACAGTTTTGGCTGCTTTTTTTGTCCTGACCGGCGCGGCAGCCCGAACCGGAGCAGACTTACGAACCGGAGCATCATCAATGACCGGAGCATCGTCACGAATCGGAGCCTCGTCAATGACCGGAGCATCGTCACGAATCGGAGCATCATCACGGACGACCGAGGCATCCTCTTCCTGAACCTGCGGCTCTTCGGATGCTGACAGTTCTTCCGACGACGGCGTTCCCTCCGGCGTATCATCCAGCCGCGACAGCAGAATATCGCCGGTCTGCGGCGGAACCCTCAGCCTGTATTCGCCGCCCGGGACAATGCTGTACCTGAGTTCCGGATTCAGTTCCCTGAGTTTTTCTCTGGGCATATCAATCAGTTCGGCAACATCTTTGAGATGTATCTGCCTTGAGATTTCCACAGTCTCATATTCCGGCGGCGAATATGCCTCTCCGAGTTCAAGTCCGTATTTTTTCGGGTCATTGATAATATGGAGAGTTGCAATGAATCTCGGGACAAACCGCGCAGTCTCTTCGGGAAGTTTCTCGTACAGATCCCAGAAATTGTCAAGATAATTGACATTCTGTTCCCGTATGGTACTCAGTACCCGCCCTTCTCCGCAGTTGTACGCGGCAAGAACCGTTGTCCAGTCGCCGAATATCTGGTGCAGTTCTTTCAGATATGCTACCGCGGCTTTGGTCGCTTTTTCGGGATCAAGCCTTTCATCAATGTATTTGTCCCGTTTAAGTCCGAATCTGTAACCTGTGGACTGGATAAACTGCCACAGTCCGAGCGCTCTGGCATTTGAGAGAGCATACACCCTGAATCCGCTTTCGATCAGCGGCAGCCATGACAGTTCCTCCGGAAGCCCTGCTTTTTTAAGTTCCTCCAGGATAAGAGGACGATATTTGCCCGAGCGTTTGTATGCCCTGATAAAAAAACTCTCTTCTCTGCGTTTTCCCTCAGTAAGAGTTTCGATTTCCGTCTGTACATATTCATTCATTATCAGCGGAATTTCATTATGGGTGCCGACAGCCGCGGTATTGCGCGAAGCATAAATTTCAAGAATACGCTTTGAGATGGTAAGCCGCAGGTCTTCTTTCTGCTGGATAAGTTCCGAATTGTCACCGCTTTCTACCGACAGAATCAGCGAATATGCCCGATCCAGACTTTTCAGTGCCTTGTCGCTTTCCCCGCTCTTCCAGAGTTTCTGGGAAGCCTCGCACAGATCGGCAGCTTCATTCAGAACTGCCGAAAACGATTTATTGCCGGAAACGGTCTTTTTTTCGGATACTGCCGGTTTTGTGACGGAATTTGCAGCGACCGTTTTCACGGCAGCGCTGTTTTTCGAGGAGGTTTTTACAGCGGTCTTTTTTCCCGATTGGACTTTTACGGAACGCTCCGGACGGGACAATACGATGCCTTTTTGCAAATCCGAAGAATTCTGGAGGGTCGGTGCACATCCGAATACCAGAGACAGAAAAAGCGACAAAAAAACAGTGTGTACATTCATTACATCAAGCTCCTTGATTTCATAGCACCTGTAAAAAATATAGGGTACGGTCGGACAAATCTTGACCTTATTCAGCAGAATACCCTAAACTTCTTCCAAATGCTGCCGGTTGTTTTACAGATTTCCATAAATTAAGCTTCGTTGCGTCATCGGTCGGGCGATATACGAAAGAGTATTATCGCCTTCCTGCTTCCCTGTGAAATTCAGTTTCTTGAAATCTGCAGAAAAAATAAAGCCCGTCGGCATCCGTGTTTTCCGGAGAAACTGCACAGGAACGGCTCCTGCTGCCTGACATCGGCAGAAACCGTAAGAAATGCGGAAAAAACGTCATCCGACACCTTATCAAACGCTTTCCGGGTTAGTGTTCCATAGTTAATTTTCCATAATTATTACGGCAAAATGGTTGATCTGCTGTTCCCTGCAGAGTAACGGATCGGACTGCCCGGCTGCAATTTTTCAGGACAGTAACTTCAACATCAGGCTATGTTCGATTACACAAATAAGGATATCCTTGTCAAGTGTTTATATTCTGAAAAATAATTAAATATTCAGGCATGGGACAGGGTTGTCTGTTATATCTGTCTGATTTTATATGAAATGACCGAATAATTCCGCAGTATGAAAAATAAAAAAGAATGATTTTATGCAAAAAAAAGAGATTTTTGATCTTATTCGCCCATAATCGGGTTTTATAGCTTGCAGCCGGATTTGATCTTTAAAAATAAGTTCGATAAAAAAGAAAATTCTGTGACGGCGGTGTAGGATTTTCACATCTGCCGCGCACAGTTTTTCTGAAATAAAAAATATACTGTCCGCCGAAAATAATTTGCGCTTTTGAGATCGGTCGTAAAACGATTTTGCAAATCGTTTTTCCCGGCATGACGGTTTGCGAAATCGTAATGCTGAGAATACGGAAAGCTGAATTTTTTGTAAAACGATTTTGCAAACCGTTTTACAAAAGCGCAGATTATGGCGGCGGCAGGAATATATGCAGGCCAGCGTAGCTCAGTTGGCAGAGCTACTGATTTGTAATCAGTGGGTCGGGGGTTCGAGTCCCTTCGCTGGCTTCATGTGTCAAAAGGGTGGGGTTCCCGAGCGGCCAAAGGGAACAGACTGTAAATCTGTCGGCAGACGCCTTCGAAGGTTCAAATCCTCCCCCCACCACCATTTCCCATCCCAGACGGGCGGGAAAATGAAAGTTTCTGTAAATAAGCGGGAGTAGCTCAGTTGGTAGAGCTCCAGCCTTCCAAGCTGGTTGTCGCGAGTTCGAGCCTCGTCTCCCGCTCCATTTCGGCCCCGATTTGTGATTCGATATATTCGGATATCCGAAAACTGTTCGCCGGCAAATCGCTTTCCTGATGATTCAGATGAAAACCGGAGGACAGATTTTTTGTTTTTATACCTTATTAATAATGCCGACGTAACTCAGTGGTAGAGTAACGCCTTGGTAAGGCGTAAGCCATGGGTTCAAGTCCCATCGTCGGCTCCACATTTTTTGTTTTGTTCAGAAGCAAGGTTCTTCGGCTTGATTTCAGGCGCAGGATATATGTCGTTTCATACTGTTGAAAAAAAACTTTGGTTTTCAAAAAGCAGGGAGGATTAAAAAAAGATGGCGAAAGACAAGTTTGTGCGGAACAAGCCGCATGTGAATGTGGGGACCATAG
>DYRK01001181.1 GCA_020718785.1 Desulfatirhabdium butyrativorans
CCATTATTTCTGTTCCTTATTCTCTCCCAGCACAGGACTTCGTCCTATCATCTTTTTAAGCTCTTCCCAGTCAAAATGCAGGTATCGCCGGGTGGTATTCAGATTTTCATGGCCCAGAAGATATTGTATCATAATAAGATTTTCCCCTGACCGGGCTTTGAGGCTGGCTCCGGAATGTCTCAGAAGATGAGGTCCCCTTTTCCGTTTTACAATACCGGCGCGGCTGAGTGCCTGACTGATAATATAATGAACCTGCCTCGGCGTGAGTTGGCTGCCGTGACTGGACAGAAATACATACATGGATTCGTTTCCTTTGTATTCGGGACGCATCTCGTACCAATTCAGAAATTTGTTCACTATATCGTCATTCAAAGGAATTTTATCCACTTTGCTTCGTTTCCGTGTCACCCATATTTCCTGAGCATCCAACCTCACATCTTCCAGTTTCAGATTGATAACCTCGGATACCCGCAGACATAGGTCCGTAAACAGACTGAACAGCAATAAATTTCTGTCAACGACCTTTGGCGGGGCATTTCGGGCTTCGGTCTGAAACATCCGTTCAAGCTCATCAAAAGTCAGATAATCGGTTTTAGGCGGATAAATTCTGGGTTTGTCCATATTTGCTGCAATATTATCCAGAATAACCGCTTCATCCACCAGATAATCCATAAATCCGGCTAATATATATATATTTACCAATTTTGAGGCGTTTGAGATTTTACGATCCTTTAAATAGGATATGATGATATTTTTGCGGATATCTTCCGGCTTTTCGATATTCTGCAATTTACAGAATTTTGCAAAACGATTCAGTTCATATCTGCGATTATGAACCGATTTCGGACTTAATGTTCCGATAACCTCCTTTTCATTTAAATATTCTTCTACAGCTTCAGATATCGTAATATTTCGTTCAGGAGTGAAATAGGCTGTCATATTTATAATTCTCCTTTAAATTAAAAAATAATCCTTTATAGCACATAAAGGAAATATGTCAATATAAAAATTTCACAATAGTGAAAGCCGCTGTGCCGCGTTTGC
>DYRK01000470.1 GCA_020718785.1 Desulfatirhabdium butyrativorans
GGCAAGTGCGTTCCCAAGCTGGGGCTTGGGAACGAGAAGGCTTGGGAACGAGAAACGAGAAGGCTTGGGAACGAGAAAAGATTTTCGGAACCGGCGGAACTGCCGGGATAAAATGATTGACCTCCTGCCGCTGTTTCTGCTATGACGGACAGGTTAAAAAATACGGAGGATTATTTTTTATGACACAAAAGCCGGACTATGAAGAACTGGAAGCCAAAGTCAGGGAACTGGAAGAGGAAATAAGCAGATACAGGCTGAAAGAAGCCATGCTGAAAGAGAGCGAAGCCAGATACAAAGGCATATTCGAGCATACAAAAAACGGAGTCGCGGTCTGTAAAGCTGCTGACAACGGTGAAGATTTCATTTTCGTGGAATTCAACAAAGCCGGTGAAACAATAGATAATATCGGACGGGAAAAGGTTATCGGCAGGGGAGAACTCATGGGCGTTCTTGAAATATCCGAAGATATTACGGACAGAACGCGGTTCGAGGAGCGCGTCAGGCAGGCTCAGAAAATGGAGTCTGTCGCGTCTTTGGCAGGCGGAATTGCCCATCAGTTCAACAATGCGCTGTTCGGGATTTTCGGAAACATTGACCTGCTGAGGCTGGTGCTTCCCAAAAATGAAAAAACAGACAAATATATCAAATCCATCAGCGATTCGGCACAGCGGGTCACGCATCTGACAAAGCAGTTGGCAACCTACGCGCACGGCGGTAAATATCAGCCCAGAATCATCTCGCTGACCGAGTTCGTGGAAAGCCGTCTTTCGGGTATCCGATCCTCACTGAATCCGCCTCCCCTCATCACAACCGATCTGGCATCCGATATTCCGCTGACAGAAGCGGATGTGACTCAGATGCAGATGGTACTTTCGGCGGTCATAAGCAACTCTGCGGAAGCTATTGAAAGCGACGGCTTTATTCATATCTCAACGGGCAAAGAAGTGTGCAATGAGGATTATTCAAAAGTCCATCCCGGGCTGAGATCGGGAACTTATGTGAGACTCACTGTCGAAGATAACGGCAAGGGCATGGATGAAACCACAAAACGCAGAATATTCGATCCTTTTTTCAGCACAAAATTTCAGGGACGCGGACTGAGCATGGCAGCGGTTTACGGCATTGTTTACAATCATGACGGATGGATTTCGGTGGATTCCGAATTGGGGAAAGGAACCGTGGTCCGGATATATCTTCCGGCAGTTGCCTGAGCAGGTTGTTGCAGGTTACAGGTTACAAGTAACAGGTGACAAGTAACAGGCAACGGGTTACAGGCAACCTGCAACCTGCAACCTGCAACCTGCCACCTGTTACCTGCAACCATCCTCATCCCATGGCTCTCACCATCATCGGAATCGCCATATATGTCCCCGCGGCACTCCCCATATTGGTGAATACGACCACCAGCAGAATCCGCGTGACCTTGTTTTTCCAGAATCCTTTTACCGACATCACATCATCTGAAAGATTTTCAAAATCCCAGACTTTGGGCTGTCTGAGAAATGCTTCCACCAGCCCTGAAACCCATCCTGCGGCAATCATTGGATTCAGCGAGGTCAGGGGCGCGACCATAACCGAAGACAGAATTGTCAGGGGATGTGCCATGGCCGCAATCGAGCCTATGCCTGCCAGAATTCCGTGTGCCAGCACCCACCAGACAATCATTTCTTTCCCTGCTTTGGCTCCGCCCCAGAAAAAGCCGAGGACAAACAGCAGCAGAATCGCCGAGGGAAAAAGCCATTTCAGAATTCCGACCAGTTTTCCCGGTGGCGGAATTTCCTCCAAAGCAGAGACATCCGCATCGCTGTCCCAGTATTTTCTGATACCCGGCACATGTCCCGCGCCCACAACTGCCACGATTTTTTTTCCGGGCGCGGTTTTGATTTTATGGGAAAGATAGCGGTCCCTTTCGTCAATCAGCACATTCCGCAGTACCGGAAAAGCTTTTCCCACATCCGCGAGAAGCGTTTCAAGAATATCGGTCTGCTTCATTTTTTCAACATCTTCCGCGCTGATTTCATCCAATCCGCCCGCCATGGACAGAATCAGTTGAAACAGAATCTTGGCTCTGCTCCAAAGCCCCATGATACGCCATGTTCTCAGCAGGGTGACGCGGATGTCGCGGTCTGCCATAACAATCCGGGCATTTACAGCTTCTGCGCTTTCAATGGCTTTGATCATTTCTTCGCCGGGTTTGACCTCCAATTTTTCGGCAATCCGTTTCTGAAACGATGCGAGCATCAGGTTCGAAAGCAGAAGAAAGGCTTTTTTTTCTCTGATAACTTTGATAATATCCATGTTCTGCCATCGGTCTTTCTGGCGGATGGACTGAAAGCGCGATTCGCAAAGTTCCACACATACCGTATCCGGTTTTTCCGATTCAATCACCTCGGCTACAAGCCGGGTGCTTTCTTTGGAAACATGCGCGGTTCCCACAAGAATTATTTCTTTGTCCGCGACATAAAGACGGTCAATGTTTTTGTTGTCTGTCATCTGCATGATGTGATATGTTCCTTATTTTCAGGGTAAAGCGGCTTTGCAAGCCGTTTCCGAGTGTTCATTGTAAAACGGCTTTGCAAGCCGTTTTTTGATCCGGTTTCTCGGATAAAACTTAATATTCTATTTCATTTATCGTATCAAAGCAAGATGAAATCTAAGGAAAATTCTCCATGACCCCAAAGACCCAGCCGGATACTGGCGGCTATATGATTGAAAAAGAACCGTATTATCTTGAAACAGGGGATGAAATCAGGCTGTTCGATGCAGCATATTCCGCGAGACTTCCGGTGATGCTCAAAGGTCCCACGGGCTGCGGAAAGACGCGGTTTGTGGAATATGCTGCATGGCGTCTGAAACGCCCGCTGATTACGGTAGCCTGTCATGAAGACCTGTTCGCATCGGACCTGATCGGACGCTATCTGCTGAAAAACGATGAGACCGTATGGAACGACGGACCACTGACCGCCGCGGTGCGTATCGGCGCGATCTGCTATTTGGACGAAATTGTGGAGGCGCGCAAAGATACCACGGTGGTGATTCATCCGTTAAGCGATGACCGCCGGACGCTTGCCATTGATAAAAAAGGGGAAACCGTTCACGCACATCCCGATTTTCTGCTGGTGATTTCTTATAATCCGGGATATCAGTCGGTTCTGAAAGACCTCAAGCAAAGTACACGGCAGCGGTTTGTCTCCCTCGAGTTTGACTATCCCGAACCTGAAAAAGAGGCTGATATCGTGTCTGTCGAAGGCAGGATTGACAGAAACATTGCATTGCAGTTGGTATCTTTGGGGAGAAAAATCAGAAATATCCGTGAACACGGACTGACCGAAGGCGCAAGCACCCGTCTTCTGATTTATGCTGCCCGGCTCATCGGAAACGGCATTTCTCCGCGGGATGCCTGTAGTTCCGCGATATGTCTGCCGCTGACGGATGACGTAAAGTTGCAGGAAACTCTGAGTGATCTCATTGAAGACATATTTTAACTGATGTTACGCAGCCGGATGTAAATTCAGGCGGATATACTGTCAGGCTGTCATTCCCGCGAAAGCGGGAATCCATGTTTTTTCAAAGATTCCTGCTTCCGCAGGAATGACGAATGCGTAACGTGAGATTTTAAGATTGACGTGCAGTATGACCGTCCCGCTGATAAAACGATTTGCGCCTATTTTAAGCAGGGGCGTTTTACAGTAAAACGCCAAAAACTTAAAACAGATGCAAGCCGTTTTGTCCGGGGATAAAGCAGATAATCATCACAGTAAAGAGAGGTGTGTTATGAATTCCGATATGATAGAACAGGGTTTTCAAAGAGTATGGCAGATGTTTCAGGAAACGGACCGGCAGTTCAAGGAAACAGACCGGAAAATCGAGGAAACCGGCAGGATTCTGAAAGAAATTATGAAAGAAAATCTGAAAGAATCCGACAAATATTTCAGAAAGGTCAGAGAATCGGACCGCAACTGGGGAAAACTGGTCGAGGCTCTGATAAGACCTTCTGTTGCCGAGCAGTTTCAGAAAAGGGGTATCAGTGTCGGGGGTTCTGGACAGAGAGAAGAAAGGAAACGCGGCGGCGAAACCGTAGAAACAGATATTCTCCTTACAGACGCCGATTCTCTGGTAGCCGTCGAGGTCAAAACCACGCTCGGTGTGCAGGATGTGGACGGACATATCGGAAACCACCTGAAACCTTTTAAAAAATTCTTTCCGGAATATAAAGATAAAAAAGTATATGGCGCGGTCGCCTATATTCATGCCGAGGAAAATGCGGACCGGTACGCGTATAAAAACGGACTGTTTGTCCTGACATTTTCGGGCAAAGATACGGTAAAAATCAAAAATGACCGGAAATTTGTTCCGAAAGAATGGTGAATCTTTAATGCTCGCTTGGGATTGACAAATCACAAGCATTTTCGGCGCCGAAGGATAAAAATGACCGTCAATCCGCCGGAAGTATTAGGGGGGTATTTTCGACCTGCTGAAATCTTCCGATTTTGAGAAAACATTTCTCCTTTAAAAACAATAACTATAGTATTCAAAGCCAGAACTTCCGAACTGTCTCTCAGACGGTTTATGAATAAAAGACTTGCCAAAATCGGAATAATCTGTAAAAATAATTATTTTATGCTTTGCAGCCCGCATCGGAGAGAAACAGAAACAATATGAAATACATAGAAATAGAAAATATCGCCTGCCTGC
>DYRK01000471.1 GCA_020718785.1 Desulfatirhabdium butyrativorans
AAAAATGCCTGTTCTGCCGCAAAAAAATTATAAGTCTTTAAGGTCGCTCGCTTATCGGGAGGAGAATGGAAATTCAGCAGGGCTTATCTTTTCTTGGGGAACAATTGCTTGAAAAAGGGCTGATTACTCACGATGATCTGCAAAAAGCAGAATCATTTCAGAAGCGTATCGGAGGACGGACCCCTGCTGTTCTGACGCGTATCGGTGCGGTTTCAGAGGATAAGCTTTTGCAGGTCTTATCCGAAATGCTTCATATTCCTGTGGCAGACGCTCAGGAATTGCCGACAGACCCGCGGGTATTCTGCCAGTGCATTGAAAAAAGCGGTATAGAAACAGATTGGTGGATAGATCAGGAAGCACTGATCTGGGAAGGTCCGGATAAACAGATTTGCTGTATCGCACGGGATCCGCTGAATGACAGTCTTGCCGAAGTGCTGAACCGGGCATTTCCGGATCGGAATGTGGAATTTTTCCTCGTGTGCAACTATGATCTGGACAGGCTTTTGGATGCTGTCAGCCGTCTGAAATCCGCAATGTCTCATGGAGACAACGATATCGAACAGTTGCGCGAATTGGCAGAAGAAGCCCCGGTCATCGAGTTTGTCAACAATCTGCTTTCTCAGGCATACAATCAGCGCGCCTCGGATGTGCATGTCGAACCGGGTGAGCATATATTGGAAGTAAGATTCCGTATTGACGGCATTTTATACACACGTTTTTCTCTGCCCCGCGAGCGGTTTGCAGCGATTTCTTCCCGGATCAAGCTGATTTCCGGCATGGACATTGCAGAACGCCGTCTGCCTCAGGACGGACGCCTGAGCCTCCGTCTGAGCGGAGACAGCGTTGACCTTAGAGTATCAACGGTTCCCGGAGTACACGGAGAATCGGTTGTCCTTCGGCTCCTGCCCAAAGAAAGCCGGGGATTTTCTATTGAGACATTAGGACTGGAATCCGACACTTACCGGGTGTTCCGGCAATGGATCGGCGAACCTCACGGCATTATACTTGTCACCGGTCCCACGGGTTCGGGAAAATCCACTACGCTGTATTCCGCGCTGGAAAGCATCAACGATAAGACAAAAAAAATTATAACGGTCGAGGATCCGGTGGAATATCACCTTGAAGGAATTACTCAGATTCAGACCCACAGCGAAATCGGCTATACCTTTGCTCGTGCTTTGCGTTCCATTCTGCGCCAGGACCCTGATGTGGTTCTGATCGGAGAAATACGAGACAAAGAAACGGCTGAAATTGCGATACAGGCATCGCTGACCGGTCATCTTGTGATTTCAACCCTGCATACCAACGATGCTGTGAGTGCCTTCACCCGCCTGATTGACATGGGCATAGAGCCGTTTCTGGTGGCAACACCGATACGTGCAGTCATTGCCCAGAGATTGGTACGTCAGCTTTGTCCCAAATGCTCTCAGCCTGCGGAACCGGTTCAGGCGATTCGGGATTTGGCTCAGACTTTGATTCCCGAAGAATGGAAAAATCAGGAACCGAAATGGCGTGATCCCGCGGGATGTCCCGAATGTCAGGGAACCGGCTACAAAGGACGGATAGGCATTTATGAAGCCGTTGCCGTGACGCCTGAAATGCAAAACCTTATTCTGAGCGGAAAACCTTCGGGAGATATGCAGCGTGTAGCAAAACAGCAGGGATCAAGAACTCTGCGGGAAGACGGTCTTTTAAAAGCATGGCATGGAATAACGAGCGTGGCAGAGGTTCTGCGGGTCACGGCAGAATGACTTCAGAAAATACTTGACTGTTTTTCCCTGCTATTTCATACTGAATCATCGAATTGTCAGGAGGAAATAAAAAATGACACTCAATATCAGCAATGCAAGACTGCAAAAGCTTGCACTCGAACTGGCTATGGAAAGCGGAGAGGAACTGACACAGGCAGTTATTATTGCATTGGAAGAGCGT
The DNA here is from genome assembly GCA_020718785.1 of Desulfatirhabdium butyrativorans. Lineage (GTDB taxonomy): Bacteria > Desulfobacterota > Desulfobacteria > Desulfobacterales > DYRK01 > DYRK01. The sequence goes on from DYRK01000471.1 coordinate 1,933, forward strand.
CTGGAACGGCTCCGCGTAAGACGGACGGATTCAGATATTTTTCAAAATCTTATTAGGATATCTAAACGCTGTTCATCACTTCCCGATAAGGATACACGTTCACCCGAAGAAATTTGTAATTTTTTCAGTTGAATTATAACAATGAACTGTCAATACAAAGCCCTGAATACTGACGGCAAATCAGTTACCGGCAGCCTGTCCGCAGAGAATCCGAGAATTGCAGCCCGAATGCTGAGGCAGCAGGGACTGAATGTTGTCGAGATGAAAAACGGTATCGAAACGGCAGGGGGTCCCCGGATATCTCGTCAGCCCAAAAAACAGGATGTCCTGATAGTCATGCACCAGTTATGCACTCTGCTGGAATCCGGCGTATCTCTTGAAGAAAGCGTGGAATCTCTCGCTGAGTCATCAGGACATCCGATGCTGGCAAAAGAATTCGGAGACATCGGAGCCGCGCTGCGCCGCGGCGTCTCTTTTTCGGAAAGCCTCAAAGCTTCGAAGCTCCGAATTCCCGATTATTTCTATCCTTTGGCTCAGGCAGGCGAGCTTACCGGGAAAATGTCTCACGCGCTCCGCGACGGCGTCACGCAATGGGAATACGATCTCCGCACAGCGGAAGAATTGCGTAATGCCCTGACATATCCGATCATTCTCGTTATCTCAGGCATCGCCGCGGTGCTTCTGATTTTCGCGCTGGTGGTTCCCAGATTTGTGAAACTTTTAGACAGGGCGCAGGGAGATATTCCGCTGCTGGCACGTATAGTGCTGGGCATGGGAAGTCTTGTCAATGACTATCTCGTATGGATTATAACCGCGGGAATCGGAGTTTCGGCTTTGGCTGTCTGCGGATTCATGGACAGGAAAATGCGGCAGCAAGGCAGAGATTTTCTTGCCCGGGTTCCGTTTTTGAAAATATGGCTCACAGAAACCGAGGTCGGGCATTGGGCAGCAATGCTGGCAACACTGCTTGAAAACCGCGTATCGCTTCTCAATGCGCTGGAACTGGCACGGCGTTCTGTCTGTCTCACAGACCTTCATGCCCGCCTTTCGCAGGTTTCCCAGTCTGTCCGCAACGGGACAACGCTGTCTGCCGCTTTGCAGGACATGGGAGCAGTCACTGTTTCAGGATACAATCTGATACGCGTAGGCGAGCGGTCCGGCGAACTGCCGCGGATGCTTCGTTCTCTGGCAAATCTGTATTCTGAAAGCGGACGGAACCGTGTCCGGCGATTTCTGATTATACTGGAACCCGCGGCTATTTTAATCATCGGAGCGGCAGTGGGATTCATCATGGCCGGAATTATTCTGGCGATTACGAGTGCGAACAATATTTCCCTGTCATAGGAGACATCTGACTTAGGATGATTTACGGGAAAAAGTTTTGAATTCTCAGTAGATCGAAAAGTTTTGCAACGACCGGATTCCGGCTACAGACTCCTGTCATTCCGGGGAAAACCGGAAAACGGCTGTTTTCTGCCATTTTAATAAAATCGGTAACCCGGAATCCGGCTGCCGCAAAACTTTTCGATCTACTGATTCTGAATCACTGCGGTTTTTCTTGATCTTCATCGCTACATGATATAATAAAGGAAGCGAAAAAAACTTGAACGGTTATGAAGTAGGGTGGGTTTCACTCACCTTACGACAACATCAAATCAGGAAAAGACGATGAGCAGCAAGCACCATAAAATTTTGAACCCGACAGAGATTGACCGGATACTGACGCGGATGACCCATGAAATTCTTGAAAAACATAAAGGGGCTGAAAATCTGGCATTGATAGGCATTCAGACCCGCGGGGTTTATCTTGCAAAGCGTATCCGAGCCAGAATTCACAGTATCGAAGGCATTGAAATTCCAACAGGAACCATTGATATTACACTGTATCGGGATGATTGGACCCGTATCAGCCATAATCCGATTGTGCAGACCACCAAGATACCGTTTTCCGTTGATGAAAAACAGATTATTCTGGTGGATGACGTGCTGTTTACGGGGCGCACGGTCCGAGCCGCGATGGATGCCCTGATAGATTTCGGACGTCCCGACCGCATCGAACTGGTCGTGCTTGTGGACCGAGGGCATCGGGAACTCCCGATTCAGGCTGATTATGTGGGAAAAGTTGTGGAAACCCGGAGATCGGAAACCGTCAATGTTCTGCTTTCCGAGCATGACGGCAGCGATGAAGTGATTATTGAAGAATGATATTTTCAATAAGGAGCATCCGTGTCAAGCAAAGAACATAAGGAACATGCTGCAAAACAGGTACGGCTCGGTATCATTACGCTTTCAAGCACTCGGACTATGTCGGAAGATGAAAGCGGCAAGTGGATTGCCGAAAAAACCGAATCAGAAGGGCATGAACTGCTGTTTCATCAGGTGATTAAAGATGATGCTGAAATCATCCGCAAAAGCGTAGAAGACAATGTCCGCGATCATGATCCTGACGCGCTCCTGATGACCGGAGGCACAGGAATCAGCGCAAAAGATGTAACCATTGAGGCTGTCCGCCCATTATTTGACAAAGAACTGACCGCGTTCGGAAGCCTTTTTGCCAGATTGAGTTTTGACGAAATCGGCTCTGCCGCGATATTATCCCGCGCAACCGCAGGCTTGATAGGAAAAACAGCAGTATTCTGTATGCCCGGAAGCCTAAAAGCCTGCAAACTTGCCTGTAACACACTGATTTTCCCGGAACTGGGGCATCTTGCAAAACATATCCGCCGGGGGTGAGACTGGGGACTGGGTACTGGGTACTGGGT
>DYRK01001182.1 GCA_020718785.1 Desulfatirhabdium butyrativorans
AAAAACAGCTCCTCCGGACTTCTCTCTCTGACAGGTCTCACAAAACCCGGATTTGAATCACTGCTGCCGCTTTTTGAAAAAGCGGAAAACCCATGCCAAGAACGCCCAGAAGACCGGTTGTCTTCACATTCATCAATGCAGCAACATTTCGCGCTGTTTTCTCGTCTATCAAAGCATAATCAAGCCCCATCTCTTTTGCCAAAATAATAACTTCCGCCTCTCCCTGACTGATATTCGTTGTCAGGGCATTCACAGCGATCATATCACGGACTTTTGCTTTTGTTAACCATCCTGCCCGGACAGCAGATGCGATCTCGTCAGCTCCGGTTCTCTCTTTTCCCCTGACAACAACTTCATCATATACCGCATGCGGAATATATCGTTCCGCAAAGATACCTTCCAATATACCGAGCTTGTCAATTTGTACCAATCCGATCAGACAACTGCTGCCCAATGCCACTCTGAAGACATTCACGGTTCACACCCTGAACAGCCTGACGATATGTTCTGACAGCTTCCGTATCCCGTTCAAAATCTCTCTCTGTATATTCATAAGCCGGTATTCCGTATGATTGCAGAAGTTCGACAAACTGTACCCGGCTCATCTCCGCCAGTTCCGCTGCTTTTCCGAGCGACAGGGTCTCTTCCTGAAACAAGAAGACGGCTAAAGCGACTTTCAGTTTCTTTCGGACGATTTCCGGTTTCCCCATACCCCTCATCGCAAAAAGGACATCTGCCGGGAGATCAATTTCGATCCTTTCTCTGTCCGCTGTTATCATCATGCTCCTCCTATTTAAGCACAGAGTTTCATAAATATAAATAAGTTGCAATTCGTTTCCGCACGATTTGAAAAAATGTGCTGCTTTTTTGAGTAAAACGAACTTGCAATTCGTTTCCGCACGATTTGAAAAAACATGCTGCTTTTTTGAAATGATACAGTAAAACGGTTTTGCAAACCGTTTGGCTGATAAACGACTTGCGTCTGTTTTACAGCTTGGGCGTTTTACGAAAGTACAGATTATAGACGACAGCCAGTATAATT
>DYRK01000472.1 GCA_020718785.1 Desulfatirhabdium butyrativorans
AGGCCCGGAGCCGGTATGGCACTGATTCCTTATTTCCGAAAATGTCTAATAAACAGACACAGACATTTTGCAAATACGTTTTTCATGATTTCCTCCTTTATTTAATTTTATCCTATTTATATTTCCGAAACTTCCGCATTCAAAGCTGAACGATTTGCGTCTGTTTTAAGCAGGGGCGTTTTACAGCAGATTTCAGCAGGACGATTTTTCAAATCGTCCCACTGATAAACGATTTGCGTCTGTTTTAAGCAGGGGCGTTTTACTTATTTTTTCAGAAACTCCAGTGTGAACACGTCGCCTGCGGGAATTTTTTTCTCAATCTGCTTAAACTGATACAGAATATCAATTCCCTTTTGCCAGAAGGATTCTTCCATATATCCGATAAGACTTTCGCCTATCCCTACGGTTGCCAGATAGTTGAACACTTTCAGCGACTCGGTCTGGTGCTGAACAGACTCTTCGGCGTAATATTTTTCCACCACTGTCTTTGCTGTTCCTGCCGGGTCTTTATACGCCTCTTTCCAACCTCTGAGCGAGACATCCGTAAATCTCTGTATCATATCCCGCTGCTGCCGGATCATTGTATCTGTTGCGATACAGATATTGCCGTAAAAATCATATCCGTATTTGAACGCCGGGATAACATTGGTTTCAAATCCCTTTTGCTTCATAACCAGAGGCTCATTGTTCATATACCCCGGATATGCCTCTATCTGGTCGGTCAGCAAAGGTGATACATCCCATCCCACTTCGACAGGTGTAACGTCATTTATCGTCAGATTCGCATTTGCAAGCACAATCTTTATCATCAGTGAAGACTGATTAAATATTCCGACCTTTTTTCCCTTCAGGAGTTCAGGCTTGTCCAATCCTTTTTCTTTTTTGCTTACAAAACAGAAGGGCGATTTCTGAAACTGGGCTGCCACAGCTTTGATTTTCTGTCCTTTTGTTACAGCTTCGATAATTTCAGGACCTTCTGCCACACCGATCTGAACCTTGCCGGAGACAACATCCTCAATAGATGACACACCCGGCTTCCACCCCCTGATCGTCAGGTCAATGCCTGCTTCTTCATACCATCCTTTTTCTTTTGCGATCAGGATACCGGCAAATTCCACATTCGGTACCCAGTTCAACTGAACGGTTACAGGCTGAAGCGGTTCTTTGGCATATCCGCCGGCTGCAAATCCCATGACAATAAACATACACAGACATTTTACACATACTTTTTTCATAGCACCCTCCTTTTTTCGGTTAATGCTCAGTTGTCATCGTTTACTGCACGAATCCGCAAATACGCCGCCTTCCGGTTTATTTGGGATTGTATTCCTCTCTCTTTACAGCCTGTTGTATTGCATCGTAAGTCCCGTTCTGTTTCAGGCCTTTCAGTCCTTCGTCAAACATTTTTATCAGCCGGGCATTGCGTTCTTTTTTCTTTGACAAGAGCAGATGCAACGTGCGTGTGCTGAGGACGGTCTTATGACAGACGATCTGCGCTGTCTGATCCGGAGTGAACATCTGTTTCATCTGTGATAGTCCTACGACTGCATCGTCGGGAAAAATATCAATCCGCCCTGCTAAAAGTTTTCGGAAATTCTGTTCATCCTTCGGGACCCGTTCCGCCTTGATTTCTCCTTTAGTTTCCATTGTTTTCAACTCTTCCGGATAGTCATAAGCAATCGTCAGACCCACCCGCAGTCCTTTCAGATCATTGTATGTTTTCCAATCAAAAGGATGATCCTTCCGATGAAAAAAGACCAACGAATACGTTGATGTCACCTCGCTGATATAATGATCTTTCAGGTATTCGGCTCCGTCGCCCCATCCCACGCCGCCGTCGCTTTCTCCTGTCTGAGACATATACAGGGCCCGGGCCCAAGGATAAAATTTATAAACGACTTTCACGCCTTCGAGAGCAAATGCCTCGGTCACGATATGGGAATCGAATCCGTAATGAGGCAGATTTTCTCCGTAATACGGAGGCCATTCTCCGTTGGTGAGATAAACGGTTTCTTCGGCAGTAAAAGCCGTATTCCAAAATAAAAGAACGAGACTTAGTGCCGGAAATAATGTCTTTTTCATTTTTTTTCTTCCTTCTGATATTCTTGTCTCTCACGTCTGTTGCAATCAGAGGCCGGTCGCTTACGCTCCCGGCTCTGAATCATGAGCGTCAGCGGGAATTCATTGCTTTTTCCCGAAATAAACCGCATTCAGAAAATCCATTGTGAATACCTCATTCGCAGGAATCTTTTTGTCAATCTGCTTGAAGTTATACAGAATGTCAATTCCTTTCTGCCAATACACTTCTTCCATCCACCCGAGATATTTCTTTCCTTCTCCCAGCGTTGACAGATGTTTGAACACCTTCAGCGAATCTGTCTGCTGCTCGGCAGTTCCTTTGGGGAAGTATTTTTCCACAACAAGCTGTGCGGCATCTCCCGGATTTTTAAACGCTTCATTCCATCCCCGGAAAGTGACATCAAGAAAATTCCGAATAAGTCCGAATTTCTCATTGATCAGTTTTTCTGTGGTAAAATAAACATCGCCGTAAAAATCGCATCCGTAATTGAAAGCCGGGATATAGACAACATCATATCCCAATCTTTTCAGAGCATTGGGTTCATCATTCATATACCCCTGCATCACATCAACGGTGCCGTCAATCAGCGGCTGATTATCCCATCCGATGCGGACAGGAGTAATGTCTTCGAATTTCAGCCCCTGATTTGCCAGCACGATTTTTACCATAAATTCCCCGGCTTCGGATCGGATGCCGACTTTCTTTCCTTTTAATTTGTCGGGTGTGGCGATCCCTTTGTTTTTCATGCTGATCAGACAGTGCGGCGCTTTCTGCAACTGAACCGCAATGGCTTTGACGGTTGTTCCCTGTGTACGGGATTTTATAATATCATGACTTGCTACAACGCCGATCTGAGCTTTTCCCGAAACCACTTCATCAACCACGGCAATCCCTTTCTGCCGCTCTTTGACCGTCAGGTCAATGCCTGCATCTTTGTACCAGCCTTTTTTCTTTGGCAAGCAGAACGCCGGCAAACTGGACATTCTGCATCCAGTTCAGTTGAAGTGTCAGAGGCTGAAGCGGTTCCGCGGAATATCCGCTGACCGCAACGCCCATCATAATAAACAGACACAGACATTTTACACATACCTTTTTCATAATTTCCTCCTTTATTTAATTTTATCCTCTGATGTTACGCAGCCGGACGTAAATCAGGCGTCCCGCTGTCATTCCTGCGAAAGCAGGAATCCACGTTTTTCACAGATTCCTGCTTTCGCAGGTGCGTAACGTGAGTTATCCTATTTGAATTTTAAGGATTTTTCAAAACCTCATCATTATTTCCTGCAACTCTTAACATTATCGTATCCTCAATTATTTCAAATGTAAAACGATAATGCAAATCAATCCTTGCTTCCCATATTGCTTGTTTTCCTTTGATTTTCTTGGTATGAAGCTATGGATAATACATATCTTTTGTAAGCAGAGAAAGTTGTCTATCCGCTTTTTTACGAATTTCAGAAGGCAGTTCCTGATATGCCTGTCTGAATCTCTCATAGTCCTTTATTTTCATTTGTTCAACTCATCAAGCAGATTTTTCAATGTTCCGTCTCCTAAGATTTTTCCTGCTTTTTTATCTATGTCTGCTTCATTTTCCATGTTTTGCCATTTTTCTGTCCAAAAATATGACTGGGAAGGGTCAATTGTATCCTTTGCTTTCAGAAAACAGACAAAATCTATTACCTGTTTTAATTTTTCAACAGATAACCCTTCAATTTCACTTAAAAGTTCATCTTTATACTGAAAAATCAGGTCTGTCATCTTTTTTCCTTGATTTACTGTTTATTGCCTAAAAAATACATTGTAAAAACCTCGTTTACAGGAACTTTTTTCTCAATCTGCCTGAACTGATACAAAATGTCAATCCCCTTTTGCCGGAATTGTTCTTCCATTTTTTATTTCAATGGTTTATAAGATTCGGTGGGTCAGACATTTCTGTCTGACCTTTATCATGAACAGGCAAAAATGCCTGTTCCACAGCAAAAAAATTATAAGTCTTTAAGGTCGCTCGCTTATGCCGGTGGACAGTATAAATTTCAAGCCCCGGAATATTTTTTGCATACTCTTTACACTGCGGCAAGTTTGTTATAAGACAGCATACATACACTCTCCTCTCAAATCATTAATTTTACCATATTATTATCCGATAATCAAGTTTTTATATTCAGCTAAATAACTTATTAATTTAAATACAAATTATTCACAATTCCCGTCACAGGTTTTCCGGCAGCAAGCGGATAATTATCTGATTTTAAAATATAATATAAATTAAGACCGACAGTTTTTTAAGGAAAAATTCCGGCGATGCCGAATTAAATGAAGTGCCTGTGACTATCTGATTGACACAAGCCCGTCAGTCTGTTAATACGAAATTATAAAGAGCCCTGACGGGGGGTTGAAAATTTTTCCGATTAATTTTCCGAAAGAGGAGGAACAAAATTTATGAAAAAAATGTTTGTTGCTGCGTCCCTGATCTGCCTGATGTTTTCGACTGCCGCATTTGCAAAAGGTTCCGTGAAAATCGGGCTGATGGGACCCATGACCGGCGCATGGGCAAGCGAGGGTCAGGAAATGAAACAGGTGCTTGATCTTCTGACCGAAGAATTGAACGC
>DYRK01000473.1 GCA_020718785.1 Desulfatirhabdium butyrativorans
CAATTTCAGACGGTCAGCGTCATGCCCTCATACGCAAGGAATACCTGAAGATTGCTGTCGGGATCGTTGATGTTAAGATATTCAACCGCTTTCTGCAAAATCTCCCATAATTTTTTATCATTATATGCAGGGTCATGGTGGGTGAAAATAAGTTTTTTTACATTGGATTCAAGCGCGATATCAATTCCGTAGAATGTATTGCTGTGTCCCCAGTCTTCTTTTTCAATATTCTCAACCAGAGTGAATTGGGCGTCATATATCAGCAGATCCGCGTTATGAAAAAAATCGGTGAAGGGTTTCAATGCTTTGGCGGAAACGTCTTTATATTCGGAGTCGGTAGCATAAATAACGGTTTTATTGCTGTATGTGATGCGGTAGGCATGACTTGATCCGGGGTGGTTCAGCGGGAAGGTTTCGACACAGACCTCGCCGATCTTGAAATGATCTTTTTCTTTCAACTGTACGAATTTGAATGCCGGCGGCAAGGGTACGGGAAAGTATTCCGGGACCTGCTGCCCTCTGATACGTTTTTCCAGTCCGGGAAAGGGTCCGTAGAGAATCAGACGGTTGTTCGGATTAAAGCCCGGAACAAAAAAAGGAATTCCGCTGATATGATCCCAGTGGGTGTGGGTCAGCAGAATATGAGCCTCGATGATTTTGCCCATATAGCTGTGCATCAGATCCAACCCCAGCCGGCGGATACCGGTGCCGCCGTCAAGAATCAGGAGTGTGTCCCCGGCCTGAATTTCCACGCACGAGGTATCTCCGCCTGCTGTCTGCCGGATATGCCAGGTCAAACTTCTGATAAAGTCCGGTATCTGGCGGTCGCTTGTGAGACCGGCTTTCAACACGGCCTGCAACGCGGTCTCAAGCTTGTCGGAAAGATCGGCGTTTGTCAAAGGGGTCGCGATGGAACCCCGTACTCCCCAGAAACGAATATTCATCTCTTTGTCCGTTCAGACATGCCCGTAAACCCCGGGCCTTATTTCCCGGATCAGCCCTGTCCGGAGGTCTGTGTCAAGAAGTTCTGCGACCGCGGCTTTCATGTCCGGAATATCAGGATATATTTTTTTTAAATAGGCGTAACATTCTTCAATTATATCTTGCAGGGTAAATTCTTCAAGTCCTCTGCAAAGAAAACGGTAATCGGAAAGCAGGGCGTGGCTGTCCCCTTGATAGGTTTTCATTTCTGCGGATCCGGATTGGCTGAAATCAGACGAATTTCCACTGTGTGTATCTCTCTGCGCGGTACTCAGCCTTTCGGTGATTCTCCGGATGCTGAAAACCTCTATCGGCATATTACACAAAATGGCTTCCTGAATCAAGGCATCTGTTTCGATTTTGCAGAATTCGGCAATTTCCCTGTCATTCAGGCTCCCGGCATTTGCGAGACTCATGAAATCTTTGTGCTGCGTTTCAATGAAACGCGTGGTGAAATGCAGCGCGTTGATATAATCGGTCAGCCATTCGTCATCTTTGAATTTCATTCTCTTATCCCGGCACCGCTTCAATGAGAGTGCTGTAATTAGCCCTGCCGAACCCCAGGCGGTCAGGCTTTCAGAAAATCCACGGCATTCTGAAAGATACGGATTCCGGCGGGATGTCCTGTATCCGGCAATTCCCCCCGGCGTTTCTTTTTTTCCTTCTCACGGGTCCAATCCGGATGATTGGTCCGATGATTGAACGCTTCGGGATGAGGCATCAGCCCGAACACGCGGCCCGTGGTATCGCATAATCCGGCAATATCATAAACCGAACCGTTGGGATTAAAAGGAAATTTTCCCTCGGCAGCCGAACCGTCCGGCAGAGCATAGCGCATCACCGCCTGATTCGCTTTCATCAGCCCCTGAATCACAGAGCTTTCGGCATAAAACTTGCCCTCTCCGTGCCGTATGGGAAATTCCGTCTGTTTCAGTCCTTTTGTGAATATACACGGAGACTCGGTATTTACTTTCAATGTGACCCAGTCATCCCTGAAATTTCCGCAGTCGTTAAAGGTCAGTGCCACGGACCGTGTCTGATAATCCCCGTCAAAACCCGGCAGAAGCCCCAGATTTACCAGAGTCTGAAATCCGTTGCATATACCGAGAACCAGATTGCCGTTTGAGACAAACTCGAGAATTTTGTCTCCGACATTTGTTTTCATGCGGACAGCCTGAATAACGCCTGCGCCGTGATCATCTCCCCAGCTGAAGCCGCCGACAAAGACCATCATCTGAAAGTCTTTCAGCTGCACGCTTCCGTCAATCAGGGAATTGATATGAACCCTTGCGGCACGTGCGCCGGCAAGTTCCGAGGCATAAACGCTTTCGTGATCGCAGTTCAGTCCGTATCCGGTCAGAACAAGTACATTTATATCAGCCATGTCTTTATCTCGTATGAGAAGGTCAGAGGTCAGGGGTAAGAGGTGAGGGGTCATCTCGTAGGGGCATGCCGGCGGCGTGCCCCTACCTCTCACCTCTGACCCCTAAACTTCCTTCTGTTTGAAATCTTCTTCTTTGAACAGAATATTTTTGAGCCATTTCATGCCGAATTTCAAAAGAGCAATTTCATCGTTTCTGATCTTTTCCACTGTTTCCGGATCAAATTGATAGCGGCTCAGAAAAGAGCTTTCAAAGACAAATTTTTTGAATTTGTCTATATTGTAGCTTGTCAGAAAAAACATCTGCTTGCTTTCTTCCGTAAGCCTGATGTTCATCGGAAACGACCGTTTTCTGACCAGAAGGTCTGTCCATTCGGCATTGATTTCATCGTGAATGTCAACCCCCTGATCTTTGCGCCATTCGCGGACTGTCCATTCTTTTTTTTCTTCGAACCCGAGACAATGCGGTTCATGAATGAAAAAATAGAATTCATCATCGTCTGCACCGTCTTTATGACTCAGAAACGCGGTTCCGAGCGGATAATAGCGGCACGCGGTGGGTCTGTCCGTGTAAAGGAGGCATCCGTCATCCCGGACAAAGGCACAGGACTCGTCTTTATCGTCAAGAAGCTTTAATGTGACTACCGGCAGATCGGTCTTTTCCAGCATCTCCGGTTCCGTATAGATTGCCAGAAACTCTTCTGAAGACAGTTGAAGACGGTTTTTCAGCCGGATTATATCATAAGGAGTCAGAATAATCTTGATTCCCCTGCAACATTGGGTAAAACATTTTACCCCTTTGTGGCATTGGAACTTGAATTCGCTGTCAGGACTGAGTTTTATGGGATCAATCCTCGCGGTTTTTTCGGAATTTGTCATTTTTATCCTTTCATATATCGGAATCATACAGATTTCAGGAAATCCGATTTCCGGAAGTCTGTATCTGTATATAACAGTATCTATAACAAAATCGGAAGATTTGTCAAGCCGGATTTGTATTTTATCCGAAAAAAAATCGGGTCGGATTTCAGATGCTGTCTGCCGGCAGACGGAATTCGCGGAGGGGATGCTGTCGGTGAAAAAAGAGAATGGCTGTCTGAAAATCTTGCTTTACCGTCATAATTTGCGCTTTTGAAATCGTCAGTAAAACGACTTTGCAAGTCGTTTTCTACAGATTTTCAGAAATTGAAGTTCCCGTTCCCAAGCTTTACTTCACTGCCGTTAAGTTAAGGAGGAGGAGTGCTGAAATGAAATTTCAGCACTCCGGATGAACCGATTTCGCGCTTAACTTAATGGCAGTGAAGCTTTACTTGGGAACAAGGGGAATTCTGTAAATGCCCGTCGAGTCAGATGCAGAAGTATTCCGGCTTCAGGAACAGCGCGGGAATTGCTTTGTTTCTGTTACCGGCACACGGACTTTTTTTCATACGCCGCTCATCAGGGACGGGAATCGCCTTCTGAGCCGCGGGTTCGGACGACCACAGATTATCTTTCAGAAAGGCAATCAGGAAACGATAGGATGATTCAATGGCATAACATCGGAAATAGTCGTCTTTTTCATGCCTTGCATCACCTGCGACTGTTTTGACAATAATGCAGGGATCGGCAGTTTCGATGTCGGCAACCGCGCCGATGGCAACCGCGTCCGTATCTATTGCCAGCACTTTCCGCACATGGCTGGCAAGCATTGGAAACAGTTCCGGGTTTGTTCTTACAGGATCGCCTGTTCCCATGGGCGCGACATGAATATCGGGCTGCTGTGAAATTTCAGACGGGCGGACAGCTTTGACCGTGCCTGTCCAGTCCGAAGGAAAACTCTGCACTTTCTGAACCCATGCGGGACTGAGCGTGTAAGGATTCATATCATGGAACACTTCTTTTTTATTTGCTCTTCCTTCCTGAAAGGCTTTCAGCTTTCCGGTATCATACCAGAATACGCGTTCCGCGACCACGACATCTCCCACAGAGACTTTTCCCTGAAATCCCGCACAGATGCCGATCATTGAAAGACAGCGCGGCTTCAGTTCCTTTATCAGATGCCCTGCAAAGTCCGAGGCTCCGCCCGTGGCAGCGGGACCTGTCACGGCAATGCTGAAGTCCTTTCCTTTATGTCCGTTTACCCGGCGCGTGTAATAGGGAAAGCCGTTCATATCTTTTCTCGGACGCCAGTCTGATTCCGCTTCGAGAACAATATCGAGTTCCTCTTTGACCGTCGTGATCAGCATCACATCTATATGATTATTTTTTATAATCATTTCAAATCCTTTTCTTATATTCAGGAACATAGTTCCGAAATTTTTTTCTTTGTGGACAAAACGTGCAGT
>DYRK01000474.1 GCA_020718785.1 Desulfatirhabdium butyrativorans
TTTAGCAGCAGAAGAAGATGAGGCTTTATACTTGACCAGAAGTTCTCCCGGCTTATACTCAGAGCCTTGTTCTTGGGCTTGAAGGACTGTATGTACAGAGATAAAGAGAAAACAAACCCAGCAAGCTAGTATCAATTTTCTTTTCATTTCAACTCTCCTTTTTTAAAATAAGTTGTTCCGATTTTCTACAGAACTACCTGATTTTTATTCCATCCGTTCTTCATTGCACACATATCTTTTCATCACCTCCTTTTTGATTTTTCATTCGGAAAGTTTCTTTAAAATATGAATGAGTTCCGGAATTCCGATCTTTCCATCCCCATTCACATCCGCATCAATATCAATATCATCCGGAATTATTCCGACCAATACCTGTAAGACCAATATGGCGTCACGCAAATCACAGTCTCCGCTTCTGTCAATATCACAGACAAGTGAATTGACAGTCACAGAATCCGTAGTGAAAATTTTATCTTCTCCATATCCGACCATTTTTTCGCTGTTTATGGCATAAGCTCTGAAATGATATTCTGTTTCAGGATTCAGTCCGTTAATTGTAACCTGAATCTCTCCGCCGGGAGCGTCACTCTGAACATGAGAACCGTTTATATCCGGATTCGGCGATGTTCCCCAGCAAATCCCTTTTTCTGTAACTGTTGAATCGCCGACGCTTCCGCCGAGAACAGCACTCTGCGGCGTGACTGAAATCACATCCCCCGTTGTAACCGAAGGGATTTCGGGAGCAGAATCAGTAGTAAAAGTTTTATTTTCGCCGTATCCTATCTGGCCGTTGCTGTTTACGGTATATGCTCTGAAATAATACTGAGCATTCGGACTCAGTTCGGTAATTGTCACCTGAATCGTTCCCCCTGGTGCCTCACTTAATATATAGGTATTATTTATATCCGGATTCGGCAAGGTATTCCAGCAGACGCCTTTGCTGACAATGGATGCACCGCCGTCCGAATCCACATTTCCGCCGAGGACAGCACTCTTTGAAGTAACTGAAATCACATCCGCGGTTGTCACCAAAGGGATTCCGGAAACAAAACTTGTGACGAAATATTTATCTGCTCCGTATCCTGTAAAACCCTGACTGTTTGTTGCATAAGCTCTGAAATGATATTCTGTTCCGGAATTCAATCTCGTGATCATAATCTGAATGTCATTGCCCGGTGAATTGCTCTGAATGCAGGAAGTGTTCATATCCGGATCCGATGACATACCCCAGCAGATACCTTTTTCTATAATATCCGAACCGCCGTCTGAATCCACATTTCCGCTGACCGTTGCGCTCTCTGATGTAACGGAGACTGCTTCTATCGTTGTCACCGAGGGCGACCCGATAGTTGCGCTAGTTGTAAAGACTTTATCTTCCCCATATCCGATGAATCCTTCTTTGTTTATGGCATAGGCTCTGACATGATATTCCGTAGCAGGATTCAAAAGGACAATTGTTGTCTGAATATTTTCGCCCGGGGCATCGCTTTGAGCATGAGAAGCGTTTATATCGGGATTTGCCGATGTATTCCAGCAAATCCCTTTTTCTTTGATCGGCGCACCGCCTTCGTCTGTGATAAGTCCTTTAACAATTGCCTGATTTGATGTTATGCCTTCAATATTAAGGGTTGTCACTGTGGGATTGGCTGGTTGAGGAGTTTGAGCATATAATATGTTGATGAACCCGCATCCGAGTATCAACATGATGATTAAAATCCGTTTTTTCATTTTTTAATCCTTATTGTACCATTCATATAGAGCAAAACTTCCGAGACGCTCCGGCGATAAAGCACGGTGGGTTTCACACAGCCTGTTTTTTGATGCCTATACTCTCACCGGACAAACAATCAGTCAATGGGGTGAAAGGTGTATTCAGGCAGTGCAAATATGCCCTTCATGTAAAACCCGCCTGACCGTCCTGCTGACAAAACGATTTGCAAAATCGTTTTACGGTTTCACGCAGCCCGTTTGTTGATGGCTATACTCTCACCGGACAAACAGTCGGTCAATGGGGTGAAGAGAGTATTCAGGCAGAGCAAATATGCCCTTCGCATAAAACCCGCCTGAGCATCCTGCTGACAAAACGATTTGCAAAATCGTTTTATGGTTTCACGCAGCCCGTTTGTTGATGGCTATACTCTCACCGAATAAGCAGGCGGTCAATGGGGTGAAGAGAGTATTGAACAGGGGAATATTGTCTCTCGGATACCGGGCTGTTCTTCCGAAAGAGTCCCTGTCATCCGACTTTCCCGATTCTGTTTATATTTTCCGATAAGTCCTCAATTAACAAGGATTAAAGCTTCTTTGCCGATGCTGAAAGACAGGGATGTCAATGGGGTGGAAAGTGTATTCGGGAGGGGATGATATTACTTTGGTGTAAGATATTTTTCTGTCTTGTGTAAAACAGACGATGCGGAATATTTTTTGAGGAATTTCAGTTTGTCTGAGGGTTCGGAAGGTCTGGTACTGGGATAGAAAAGAAGAGGTGAACCGCAGATCACACGGAATTACGCTTATGACTCTGTGAAATCAGTAAAATATGCGTCAGTCTGCGGTTCAGACAGCTTACACAGGAAACATTCCGCTCAGAATCAGCAGATTCCGTTCCTGAATCCGATAAGGATTGTTATTGATCACATTTTTTTAGTTTCAATAAGGCATTGGCTTTTGCCATACGAACCAGATGTTCCAGATACTGATATTGCTCCCATTCCCGTTCTTCATCCCCTGTCATCCCCTGAGTCCGGTTCTTTTCAAGCAGCAGGCTGATCCGGCTCTGCAAATATTCAGACGGACGCAGTTCAATTACTTTTTCCGGTTCCGGGAGACTGGCTAAAAACTCAAGAATATCGGCAGAGCCTTTGTATCCGATCTGTGCGGAAGCGTTCAGTTCCCGCAGTCCCGATTCTATAATCTGCGGAATCTGAAACGCCGACTGTTTCAGTCTTGTCGCCAAATCATGAGGAACATTGATTTGAACAGATGATAACATGCTTATCTTTCCTTTGATTTTTATTGTCAGTTCGCCGATTCACAGGGTTCTCAGGATAAAACAAATCCTAAATCCTTTAATTCTGATTCGGAAAACGCGGACCGAACCGTACTTCGACAACCCAAGATTATATGGAATTACGTTGATGATTCTGTGAAATCAGTAAAACTTGCGTCAGGCATAATGGTTTTTATAATCTTTTTTCCATGTCTGCGATAAATACGAAAATCACTGTCCAACGTCAGTATCAGATGCTTCGGATAACGCTCAGACATCCGCACCAAGCAGGCATCAGCCAAAGACATCGGCACATCCGCATATTTAGCCATCAACTGTTGAATCGCTTCTGTTTCTTCATCCAAATGAAATGACAGTTCAATCGTACTTTTATATAGCCATTCAAACACCGCTCTGACTCCCTGATTATGGCGTCGCAATAAAAAACAGGCTTCCGAAATAACCGCCTCACATGTCAGAAGCGGCGGACGGATTAGTTTCAACTGATCAACCGTCAACTTATGATAAATATCCTGACTATTTATCACTGCTACTAAAGGTCCGGTATCAATTATGACCCGATGATTCATTTTCCGTACCCATCCATATAAGATTTGTTTGAAGAAAGGTCTTCAGGTCCTCTGATACATCCGCTATAATCGTTCATCAGATCAAAACATGAAACATCAGGAGGACTTTCAGTTGTTTTTTTTTCTTTTATAACACTTCTTAACACAGCCGCAATGTCATCAATACCTGCCATGTCAGGCAATTTTGAAATTGCGTCTATGGTTTGCTGTTTTAATGTTTGCATAAAATCCTCCTTCATGCTTTTTTATCCGAACCAAGATTCACAGTAACCATGTTATCATCAGCGATTCCCTGATTCGGGAAATGCCGTCTGAACCGCAAATTAACGCTATTACGCTGATAACACAGATAAAAAAAATCTGAAAAATCAGTAAAATCTGCGTCTGTCTGCGGTTCAAACCGTCTGATGATTTCAGGCGTACTCCGCAAGCGGAAAACTTATTGTTTTTACGATACAATGTTTATGCCTGGCAATATTTTCAAGCTTTTTATAAACCGGAGCATCAAAATACTGCTCTCCGCACCTCTTACATACCCATGCAGGAACACAGTCTATATAAAATATTTCCCCTTTATAATGAAATCTGGCGAGAATGACACGATATTCCACGTTACCTTCGCAAAATTCACATAGGATATTTTTTTTCATATGGTTATCTCCGTTCAATCCTGAGTATAAGCGGTTATAATCAGTAAAATATCATAAGGAATAAAACGGCAGACGACATAAGCACGGCGACCGTCTGTTGTATCTCCGATAATTTCATAGCGTGTGCCTCGCAAATCACGGGTAAATTTATGTTCAATTTTTCCTGTGAGAATAATATGTTCTATATCTTATGCCCCAAGTCTGTCCTCTGACATTTCTTCATTTGCATGCGAACTGATACGGTAGTTTCACTTTGTATTGCCTGTTGAATACGGTTCAGTATGTGCATTTTAAAATCCTTACCGGTGTAAGTAAACTGATTGAAAAATGATTGAAACCTTCTGAACCGCTTGAAACAGATAAAAACATCTGCGGGTCCCATGCCGTCCGAACCGAAGATTACACGGAAATACGATGTGAAATCAGTAAAATCTGCGTCAGTCTGCGGTTCGGA
>DYRK01001183.1 GCA_020718785.1 Desulfatirhabdium butyrativorans
GAGTAAATAAGGAAGAATCGGATATGAAAGCTCGTAACATGCCGTACATCTTGTTAATCGGAATATATTTATTTGCCGGATCGGTATCCGGCGCAGCAGCATATATGGGCATTATCCGGGTTCCGCCGGAAGAAAAGCCGAATGCCTGCTGCATGCTTTTAAAAAAAGGGGAATCCGAGCCGGTAAAAAAGCTTTTCCGCGATATGCCGGTGGAAAACGGCGATCAAATTCAGCCGATTGCCGGAAAGACCGTGACGCTGATATATGTGCATAAGGGCTGCGGAAAACAGGAAATCAGCCGGAATACGATAGTAAACTGCAATCCGCGGCCGGCAGTTGCTCAGAAGGAAATATGGATTTCTTCTGACTTTTTTGAGAGATTCAAAGACTGGCTGATCCCAAAGCCGCTTACAGAAAAAGCTGCTCCCAAGTTCGCTGAGGATGAAACCTCATGCTTTCCGTCTTCAGAGTTCAATCTTTCGCCCTGGCCCCCGGACGGCACAACGCTGCTTGCAGGCGAACCGTTATTGTTCAGGTGGTTCGAAGCCGGAGAAAGCTGTTCGGAAGCCATGCTGACGATTGTTTCTGCCGAGGGAAAAGCGAAGCAGTTTCAGATAAGGCTCGGTGAACTGAAAACAGTGGAAATGTCTCTGATTCCGGGGCGGTCATATCAATGGTTTGTTGAAGACGAGGAAAAAGAGCCTTTATCTGACCGCTATCGTTTCAGAGTGCTGAGTATGCAGGAATCGGATAATATCAGAAATCAGCTGGCAGAGATAAAAAAGCAGTATTCGGAATACGCGCCTGAACTTTGTCAGGCATTGTATCTGCAATTGCTCAGTGATGCCGAAACCGATCCGGATTTTTATGCCGACAGTCTGAGGATTCTTGAACCGTATTCGAAAAAAGCAATTATTCCCGATGCGCCCGTTGAACAGTTGCAGCGGCATTGTGTGTCTGAGTGAAAAAGTTCGCAGTTCCGAATCTATACTGACCAGCGGCATAATCTGCGCTTTTAAAATCCGCCGTAAAACGGTTT
>DYRK01001184.1 GCA_020718785.1 Desulfatirhabdium butyrativorans
CGGAAAAAAACATTCTGATCGTTGACGATGAGCCGGATATGCTGCATCTGCTCAGACGCAGCCTTGAGCCTGACCTGAAATGCCGGGTTGAAACTGCATCTTCCGGGAAAGCCGCT
Organism: Desulfatirhabdium butyrativorans; assembly: GCA_020718785.1. GTDB lineage: Bacteria > Desulfobacterota > Desulfobacteria > Desulfobacterales > DYRK01 > DYRK01. The sequence continues at coordinate 117 of DYRK01001184.1, forward strand.
CTGGAATTGCTTGCACAGAAAGGCTTTGATCTGGTTTTAGCCGATATCCGGATGCCGGGTATGGGCGGAATGGAGTTATTGGAACTCATCAAAAGAAGTTTTCCCGATCTTACGGTCCTTATGATGACAGCTTACGGCAGCATTGACACGGCTGTGGAAGCCATGAAACACGGGGCTTACGATTTTATCACCAAGCCTTTTGATCATGAGGCATTGCTTGTCCGGCTGGAAAAAGCTTTGGAAAGAAGCCATCTTCTGAAGGAAAATCTGAGGCTTCAGAAAGAATGCTCCAAAGAACTGATGTTTCAGGAATTAGTGGGAACAAGCAGAGCCATGCAGCGGGTATATGAAACCGTGACTATGGTAGCCAAAACAGACATAACCGTGCTGATTACCGGCGAATCGGGAACCGGAAAAGACCTGACTGCCCGTGCGGTCCATGCTCTGAGTCCGCGCAGCCGGAATAACTTTGTGGCGGTCAACTGTCCCACAGTACCGGAACCGATACTTGAAAGCGAGCTTTTCGGATACAAAAAAGGTGCGTTCACTCATGCCACCCAGAATAAGACCGGCTTGTTTCAGGAAGCGCATAAGGGTTCTATTTTTCTGGATGAAATCGGCGATATCAGTCCGGTCATACAGACCAAACTGCTTCGGGTCTTGCAGGAAAAGGAGATCAAACCGCTGGGAGATAACCGGTCCGTAAAGATAGATGTGCGTATTATCGCGTCCACTAACCAGAATCTCAAAGAAAAAATCCGGAAAGCCGAATTTCGGGAAGACCTGTTTTACCGCCTGAATGTGGTTTCCGTAGAATTGCCTGCATTAAGAGAACGTCCCGAAGATATTCCGCTCATTGCCGCGCATCTGCTGGAAAAACACTGCGGCAGACTCGGCAAAGCATCCAAACACATTTCTCCCGA
>DYRK01001185.1 GCA_020718785.1 Desulfatirhabdium butyrativorans
TTATTCAATTAATGTGCCATCCCAGCAGTTACCACTAAAAGCGGGGGAATGTGAGTAAATTCTCTTTCGGCTTGACATTCATAATCATCTCTGATATAGAAAGTCCGGCAGTCCTGCAAATGCAGTGATAAACAACCCATTTATAAAATTCATTTTTTGTCTCTCGGATGACGGCATGGCAGGTGATTTTATTGAATGGCTCAAAAAAAACTGTTCAGATAATATCTCATGGAAGAAAATAACAAACCTCACAAAGGCGAAGGCCACAGAAAGCGGCTCAGGGAGAAATTTCTGAATTCGCTGACATTGGACGGATTCCACGACTATGAAGTCATAGAACTTCTGCTCACGCTCGGAACTCCCCGGAAAGACTGCAAAGATACGGCAAAGGCAGCTTTGGAAAAATTCAAGACCCTTCAGGGCGTGTTCGAAGCCTCTCCCCATGAATTGCAGGAGATCAAAGGCATAGGTCCGATGAATCTGTTCGGCATCAAATTCATAAAGGCGGTGTCAGAGCGGTATCTTGAAAAAAAACTGATAAAAAAAGACCCGGTCAGCAATTCAAAGGAACTCTTCGACTATCTCTATCACAGTATGAGAGATAAAAATAGGGAATGCTTCAAAGCCCTTTTTTTAGATGCCAAAAACAGGGTGATTGCCGCTGAAACGCTTTTTGAAGGCACATTGACTGCCAGTTCTGTCTATCCGAGGGAAGTGGTTGCAGCCGCGCTGAGTCACCATGCCGCAGCCCTGATTTTTGCCCATAATCATCCCTCCGGGGAACCGCAGCCTTCGCCTGAAGATATTGCCATCACACGGCAGCTTGTTTTTGCCTGCCGGGTCATAGGCATAACGGTTCATGAGCATCTCGTGATCGGCGACAATACCTATTTCAGCTTTGCGGATCAGGGTTATATTGCCCGGATGAACAGGGAATTTGAAAGGGAAAAATAAGACATAAACAGGCTGTCTCAAATGACTGACAGGCGATTATTGAAATGAAAGAAGAATATCCGTATTGCTTCGGCAAACTCGAAAT
>DYRK01000475.1 GCA_020718785.1 Desulfatirhabdium butyrativorans
CAGAGTCTGAGGAATATCCAATTCGTGAAGCGACTGCCGGATTTCATCAAGAGTTTTGACCGCCTGCTTTTCTTCATTCTCTGCAATCCTGAGATTTGTCAGTGCTTCGAGCCGTTTTTCCTTGAAATCTTCGGAAAGAAGAACCGCATCTTTATATGTCTCGAATTCACTCGATAACTCATTCCGCCGGACCATTGCCGGAAAAGCTTCTTTGATCCGTTCAAGCCGGTTTCGCTCTTTATGATTCTGATCCGATCTGATTTCAAGAGATTTTTTCTCACATACAGCCTTATCCAGCGCGTTTTTATGCTGTTCCCACTCCTGATCGGGCAACTGAGCTTCCCGCACAGCTTTCTGTCTGTCTTTGAGACTTGAAATCGCCTCATTGATTCTGGGTTTCTGCGCTGCCGGCTTGAACAGAGCCTCGGCTTCGGACTGAAGACCGCTTTGAACTTTCCTTAGATCGGAGATTCCCGAACCTGCAGCAAAAAGTATCTGCCCGATGTCTCCGCCGCCTTCGATAATTTTTTTTCCGCCCTCAACCAGACCCGCATGATCTATGCCGAAGCGGATGGTAAAAACGCTTTCATCCGCGCCCCCGAGAAATGTCTGCAAATACGATTCCTCTATCACAGACGAGTCATCTGCTGCCCGCAGGGTATTTATCCTTCCTTTCCGGCGGATAATTTCCAGCACGGTTCCGTCGTTTCTCCTGAGTTTTCCTCGGATTCTCATCTTCTTATGCGGATGAATGAAGTCATCAGGAGAGTTATGAGGGATACCGTAAAGCAGTTGGGTAAGCGCACGCAGAGCCGAGCTTTTTCCTGCCTCGTTGGGTCCGTAAACAATATGCAACCCTTCATTTCCTCTGCTGAAGTCGAGAAGTGTTTCGGTAAAGGGACCGAATGCCGGAAGATTCAATTCAAGAATTTTCACCGAATATCTCCTAATCGGGGTACGGGGTTCGAGGTGAGGGGTGAGAGGTCAGAGTCAGAGTCATAATTTACCTCTCACCTCTCACCTCTGACCCCTCACCCTCGAAAGCAGGATATGCCGCGCCTGATCCAGCATCTCTGCAAGCCAGACGGTATTATCCGGCGACATTGCTCCCGGGCCTTCTTTCATCTCTCTGGGCAGCTTTTTCCAGAGATCGCCGAACGATTCCCCGAGTGATTTCAGGCGATCCGGATCAGAGCGGACTTCGTCAAAAAATTGAAGTATCTCTCCCACAGGTCCTTCGGATATCCCGACCGGTTCGGCTTCGGCGCGTAGTTTTACTTTCTCGATCCATAATCTGCCGCCGCTCGAATCTATCGCTGCTGACCGGACCGCGGCGATCCACTGTTCAGGGGCAGAGGCAATCGCTGTATGCACCCGTGAGCCGAGGCTGATATCAAGCCGGACAGCCAGCGGCAATCCCTCGTTTTTCTCCATAATACCCTCAAGATTGCCGCAGATATTCCCGATAACATCGTCATCATCGCCTGCATCCGCGGCATCAATATCGCTCTTTATCCAGCGGATCACATCGAGTGAGCGGAATTCGGTTTCGATCTGTCCCCTGTCGTTTACCGTGACCGCCATGCAGCCTTTGGGACCGCTCTCCCGGATGTGCCGTCCCTGAATATTTCCCGGAAACACAATCATCGGCTCTTCGCAAAGAATCTCCCGCCGGTGGACATGCCCCAAAGCCCAGTAGTCATAGTTTTTAGAGCGTAATCCTTCAACCGTACAGGGAGAATAGGATTCATGCCCTTCTCTGCCCGTAGCACAGGTATGCAGCATTCCTATATTGAAATATCCGGGAACAGCAAAAGGATAATCCGAAGACAGGTCTTTCTTTACGGTCCGTGTCGGAAAACTCTGTCCGTGGACAGCAATGCCGAGATTGTCCAACTGAAAAGATTCAGGTCTGTCATCAGAAAGCACAGAAACATTGTCAGGCAGACGAAGCGATTTTGTCATCCGGCTTGCGGCGTCATGGTTTCCGGCGATTATGAATACCGGGATATCGGCTTCCCGCAGTTTTGCCATCTGCGAGACAAAATAAAGTCCTGTGTTGTAGTCTTTCCAGTCGCCGTCATATAAATCTCCGGCAATCAGAACAAAGTCGGTCTGCTCAACGACGGCAAGCGAGACAAGATTTTCAAATGCCCGCCGCCCCGCATTACGCAAGGCTTCGACAGGCGCGCCCTCATAATGCTCCAATTTCAGCAGAGGGCTGTCCAAATGTATATCTGCGGCATGAAGAAATTTGAACATGATTACTACCTGAAATAACTCATAATCGAAAATTTGCACTCCGTAGGAGTCCGCTGCCGGCGGTCCCCTGCTATCTCCCGGTGATTGCTGCTAATTCATCCACATACTGTTTCACCTGTTCTGCCTGTTCATTCATATCCTCGGATGCAGCCGCAGATTCTTCCGCTCCGGCTGCATTCTGCTGAGTCACGCTGTTTATTTCCGACACGGCTCCGACAACGGTTTCAATGCCCCTGGACTGCTCCTCGGAACCCGATGCGATTTCCTTAATCAGCAGACCTGCACCGGCATGGGTTTCGGCTGCTCTGACAAAGGCTGTGCCGGTACGTCTGACCAATTCCGAACCGGTCTTTACCCGGCTGACCGTGCTTTCAATCAGTTCCGCGGTGTTTCCGGCAGACTCGGCAGCGCGCATAGCCAGATTTCTCACCTCATCCGCGACAACGGCAAATCCTGCGCCGGCTCTTCCTGCACGGGCTGCTTCCACGGCAGCGTTCAGTGCCAGAAGATTGGTCTGAAAAGCAATTTCGTCAATAATTTTTATTATATGAAATGTTTTTTCACTCGCGGCGGCAATCTCTTCCATGGAAAGACTGAGTTCGGACACAGAGGCGCCGGCATCCTGTATCACTTTTTCAGCATCTTTCATCAGTGTTTCCGCGTGATTCGCATTTTCGGCAGTTTTCCGGGTCACAGAAGATATTTCTGTCAGAAAAGAAGAAGCTTCTTCAATAGCTCTCGCCTGCTCGGACGCCCCGCGGGATACGGACTGACTCTCGGATGAAATATGTGCAGATGCGGCAGTCATGCGTCCGGCTCCCTGACTCAGACCCTGTACAATCCGGGTAATGGGCATGGCAATGGAACGGGCAGTCAGATATCCTGCAAGCAGACCGGCAAGCGTAAACAGAATGCCCATAATAAACTGTTTCAAAAGTGCTTTCCGGCTTTCCTCCTCTAAAGAGTTGCGGAGAGATCCGACCTCCCCTGCCATTTTTTCTTTTATTGCCCTGACTTCGCTCAGAATAACATCCTGCGGCACAACCACATTCACAGACCAGGGTTTGGCAGTTCTCCCGATAATCAGGGGATAGGAAAAAAGCATCCGCTCATCCGATAAGCGGGTGATACGCCTTCCCGCTGCCGCAACATTAAGATCGCTTTCCGAGATATTGTAAACAGCTTTTATCTCCCTGCCGATATCGTCGGGGTTATGACTCAGGGCAGCCAGAGTTCCGTTATCGGAAATAATGGCGACTGTCCCTTTTCCGCCGTAAAGTTCGTCTGCCCCTACTGCTGCCAGGGTTTCGGACTTCCTTTATGAAAGAACTCCCATGCCTCATCCGGCGTAAATACCTGCCGTGCTTTGAACTCTTCTTTGGGATCGGTATTGGAGATAAAGGCAATATCAACGGCTTCGATTACCGGGAGATGTTCCCGCGCTTCCTTCACGGTTTTATATCTCATGGCTTCGGTCAGATTTCTCACGGCCGCCTCTGCGCTCAGATTCTGGGGATGCCCGACCACAGCCGCACGGGGGGCATTTTTCTGAGCCATGAGACTCAGAACCGGTTTGTCAGCGTCGGTTCCGGCAACAGCAATCTGTTCCGACTTGTTCATCTCGATGACGGCTTTGATCGCACCGGCAAGCGGCATTCCCCATGTGCAGAGAATTCCTTTGAGATCAGGGACTTCTTCTATGGCTTTTTTAGTAAAACTATAGGCGTCCCCCATCGGATCGGCAAGACTGACCATGTAAGGATCACGGGCCCGGGTGATATTCGGGAACCATTTCAGGACGCTTTCGATAGAATCTGTACGGTTTTGAAGAATGTGCCAGTCAGGCAGGTCAAGAAGAATATATTTTCCGTAGCCGTGCATCTGATTTGCCAGCCATACTGCCATTTTCTCGCTGCCTTCCCAGTTGTCATGGTCAATGTTTGTAAGCGCGCCGGGCAGATACATCATGTGGCAGATCAGGGGAATGTTCGCTTCGTAGGCAGTCATGGAAACCGCTTTGAATGCATCGCCGTGACCGCCGAAGATAATGATTCCATTGACTTTTTTGTCAATAAAGGTCTTCACATGGGAAACCTGCTTTTCCGTGTCGCCGTTGGCATTCAGGGTGAACACTTTGTAGCCGAGTTTGGTAAATGCCTCGGTGATGAGCTTGTTTCCGTTCATGTTGTATTCATTCCCCATCCAATGGTGAGACAAGCCGATGATTTTCTGGTTTTCGGCGCATACGGGTGAAATGAGAAACACGTTGATTATAAAAAACAAATTCAGGCATTCGGTCACTATCTTCTTCATGCAATATCTCCTTCATAAGAGGTCAGGGGTCAGGGGTTCGAGGTCAGAGGAAAACCTCTCACCTCTGACCTCTGACCCCAAACCTCTTACTTCTCA
>DYRK01000476.1 GCA_020718785.1 Desulfatirhabdium butyrativorans
AAAAAGGACCGGAACCCATATGGCACTGATTCCTTATTTCCGAAAATGTCTAATTCATACCACTCTAAAACCAGTTTCAATGCTCTTTTCGGGAATTTTCCCTCAATGATTCCCGTCTGAATTTCCGCTGAAATATGATAATCTCCGTATTTTGCATGAAAATGAGGCGGGGGATGTTCGTTAAAGTTCATGAAAATGATTATTCCTAAAAATCTGCTTAGTTCAGGCATGCCAAACTCTCATTCTCGTCAGCTTTTACAGCATCGATTACTGTTGTCATTATTCATCATTACTCTGAACCTTTTCAGCCCAAAATAACATCAAATCAGTATGAAAATCAGTTGGTTTTATCTGACTATATTCATCTGCAATATTTACTGCGTTTGAACCAATCCTAATAGTCATTGCTGTACCATCAGTGAAATGAATGTTAATAGCTTCACATTGGTGGCAATCTTTGCAAAACTCTTCTTTTCCAAATTCAACTTTCTTAATTTGTTTCCCAACCATTTTTTGAGCTTCTGACATTTTAAATTCTGGGCTTGGTGGTTTATTAAGTTTTGGAAAAAGCTTTAATGCTTCTAATCTCTTCAAACAAGATTCAGAACTTAACTTAAGAGTTTGCTCCAGCCAAATCTTTAATTCTGAAAGAGCGCTATGAACAGCTATTAAATCTGAATTGAAGGAGTCAAAAGCTGAAAAAGCTGTAATTCCTTTTGAAGGTATTCCATGAATCGGCATCCGTTTCCGATTTACCAAGTTAATCGGCTTGTATATTTTCTCAATTAATTTTTCAGGTAAAAGTTCCCTTAAACTATTTAATCTTTGTTTTTCATCTGTAAGTTTTAAATTCAGAAAATTAGCTATTTTTATAATCACATCTTTTTCCATACCATCAATTACCAGCCGATACAATTCCAGGATGGCTTTGGTATATTCTTCGCTATTTTCAGCAATTGGATAATTGAGCAATCTATATTCATCATACTTGAAAAATGGAATATCAAATTTAATTCGGGTTAACCCATTAATAAGTTTAATCTCCTGTTCAATTTGAACCTTAGGTCCGTCTTGAATCTCCCAAGAACCGTTAATATATCGGTTTATCCATCTTTCGAATTCATAGTTTTCTTTATGAAATTCAGGTTGTTCAATATGAAATCCCATCCATTTGGAATAATCTTTTTCAGAAACTTTATCTTTAAAAGAGGGCATAAAAACCCCTATACACATTCTTTTATCAACTAATCTTCGAAAGGCAAATTTTAAATCAATATATGAGAACTGATTGTTCAAATCTTCATTCCATTGATCGGAAACTGTTATTTCACCTCCCATATCATCTTCTCTCAATTCATATACGTGGGAATTTGTCCTGTAAAAATTCAAAACAGATCTGTCGAAATATTGAAAATATTTTTCGTATTCCATAATTTTTAACTATTATATTATTCTACCGTACACATAACTAGAAATATAAGCGGCTGGTGTTCCCATGATAATACAATATCAGCCGACGTTCCTTGATAAAAGTCCAGAATCCATATTATCAGAGAAAACTTTTCCTAATAACTTGAATTTGTTATCTGACACGCAATTTCCCTGCCGACATCCGATTAAAAGAATAATCCATAATTTTTATTTTGTCAATATATTTCGGAGCGCAGGCTCCGAACAAAACGCGTCATAGCCTCCAACGTAGCTGCTTCCTGTTCCTGATGCGGACAATGACCGCAATCCGTCAGCATCAGCACCTCTGCGCCGGCTCCGGTCTGCCTTGCAATTGCCTGCACCTGAGCCGGTGTTCCGTAAGGGTCATCTGCTCCCTGAATCACGAGAAGAGGAACTTTGATTCCGGGCAGATATTCCTCCAGATTCCAATTTCTGAAATCAGGATGCAGCCACGTCTCATTCCATCCGAGGAACGCACAATCGGTGTTAGCGCCGTGATATTTTTCCAATTTACGGCGCAGATCGCCTTTTTTGTATATCTCTCCGATTTTTTCAATCGAATGTACGGTTATATCTTCGCAGAACACATGCGCGGCTTCGGTAATCAGTCCCCGCAGAGGAATTGCCGGAGTTCCGCCTGCATAGATAAGAGCAATAGAACCGCCGTCCGAGTGTCCGATCAGAATGCAGTCACGGACATCCGCAACTTCAAGCAAATCGGGCAGGATTTCCAATGCCTCATTGTGCATGAAACGGATTGGACGAGGCAATGGACATGGATCGGACTGTCCGTATCCCGAGCGGCTGTAAACCAGCGCAGAGCATTGCGTCGCGGCAGCCAGTTTTGCCGGAAAATCACGCCACAGAGCCGCAGAACCCAGCCCCTCGTGCAGAAATACCAGCGTCGGCGAGTCATTAAGCGAGTGACCGTGCCGGATAATTTCCAGCCTTGTTCCTCGGACCGTGAGATATTCGCTTTTCTGAGCCATATCTGTCAGATGAAATTCTCCTTTTTTAAAGACTCATGGACATAAACGTGACATCAAAGGGCAGGTGTCTGAACTGAACGGTTTTTGTCGCAGAAAATCCTGTTGCCGCGTACCAGTTTCTGAGTTCTGTATGTTCGGCAATAATACCGATTTCTATCTGTTTGGCACCGAGATATTTTGCCTCGGCAATAACATGCTTTATCAATGCTCTTCCTAAGCCCTTGTGCCTGAATTCAGGCAGAACCGCAAGTCTTTCAAGGTAGCAGATCCCGGCATTTCTCTGTTCCAATGCCACGCAGCCGCAGGGGATATCCGACTGTTCCAGAATGTAGTAACGGATTCCTTTTTCAAACTCGGCTCTGACACGGTCCGTATCACAATTTGACGGATGTTTGGGGCAGTTCTCGGAATTCAGGCCGAACCGCTCGGCAACATCGCGAAACGAGCCTCGGATAATTGCGGCCAGCAACGGGATATCCGATACTATCGCGTTCCTGATGTTTATGCAGGTCATATTTTTTCCCAATATTCTTCCGGCATTTCCATTGCCATCTTCAATGCTCCGATACTTCCGCAATATTCGGCATCCTGCACTGTAGCAGCATTTCCGCCGCCGTAATTTTCAAGACTTTTCTCTACGGCTCTGTCTATGCCTTTGAGCCGTGAACCGCCGCCTGCGATGATGATGTTGTTCCGGAGTTTTTCCTGAAAATCAGCGTCAAAAGTGCCGACCAATTTCTGGACCGCTTCACAGACAGGCTGAGTCAGTTTCAGGCATGATTCCCTGAGAATCTCTGTAATCTCATATTCGGAAGGGATTCCCTTTTCCGTGAGCGTAACCTTGACCGGCTCCGATACATCTGAGACATAGCCGTACTTCTCCTTGATCCGTCTGACAATCTGAGGAGTCAGCTGCACCTGAGGAAACTTTTCCAGTATGGCTTCTGTAATGACTTCATCTAAAAAATTGCCTGCGATTTTAAGCGTGATCTGATCCTCGGCTTCAGGGACAGAACCGTGCATACGGCATAAATCCGTAGTCCCGGCACCGATGTCTATAATCAGCACTTCATCGAAACGGTCAACAGAATAGGCAACGGCAAAGGGTTCGCTGACAATCAGAATTTTGTCAATAATGTCCCGGGTAATATCAATAATTGCTCTCTTATTAGTAAGACTTGCCTGCGCCGGAACTCCGACCGCGGCATATATCTTATCCGATTCTTTCTTTTCCGGAAGGGCTTCTGCAATGATATGTCTGAGAATCAGCCCTGTTGCCTCGACAGATTTTTCATCATTGCGGATGACTCCTTCCCCAAGGGGCCAGATCATATTCAGACCGAGACGGTTCGCCAATGCCTCATCACCGAGCAGATATGCTTTGCCGAACCGCTTTCTTGAAACAATATCTTTCGGATAGCCCACACAGGTTCTTGCAGTTATCCGCTTTCCCGTAGAAGTGGCAAGGGAAGTCCGACTGGTCCCCAAATCAATTCCCACATAAAAAATATTGGACATCTCCTGATCTCCGAACTCGTAAGTATTGACAATAATCTCATTTATCCCAATGTGCCTTCGAAAAAAAACACAACGACACCGCCGAATTCGTCATTTTCGTAAAACGGGACATTGACTATCGTGAATTTTAGTCCCGAAATATCGGTTACGCTGTAATCCATTGTCTTTTTCCGTTCCCGGTACGCCTGATAGAGCAGTCTGAGTTTCTCCATGGTTTCAGGCTGATGGCATTCGTTCAGATCCTTTCCCAACGATGTCTCGCGCTTCATCATTTTGAAAAGCTGTCTGCCTTTTTCATTGATATAAATCATCCTGAAATCCGCATCCGAAACTAGAGGGTGTTTAAAAATTAGTATCAGTCCCATAGGGACTTTTGAAAATAGCCCGGCAATTCATTGCCGGGGCGCATGGCATGGAGATCGGCAACATGCCGTTTTTTCCGGCCCCGGCAATGAATTGCCGGGCTATTGCCGGTCGTCCCTACGGGACTGTCACTAATTTTTAAACACCCTCTACTGTCGCCACTTCCGCCTTGTCTAATATAGGTTTGACGTCTTTCATTATGACCTTCTCCATTGTTTATGAAATCCGGTAGGGGCATGTCGGCGACATGCCCTGGTATTCCGTTAAAATTGCGTATCGAATTTCAAATACGGGCATGTCGCCGACATGCCCCTACGGTTCCGTTAAAATTGCTTATTGAA
>DYRK01001186.1 GCA_020718785.1 Desulfatirhabdium butyrativorans
GAATCAACAATACTATAATAATCTAACTCTATAGTTCTTTTCTTATACAGTTCCACATGCAGCTCTCTGACAACATCTCCGGTATCGCTGCCGATACGGATCTGCAGCAGAGCGTTTTCCTTAGGCCCGCCGGCATTCATCCCCGTATTTTCGACAGGGGTTGTCTCAGCCGTCACCGGCACGGCATTGTTCGGAACCGTGAATTTGGAAGGATCGCTGCTTGTCGCCCAGAAACTTTTGGCCACAAACGGCTTTATGGTGACATCCGCGAATGTTGTTCCCGCCTTGTCAACCGATATATATTTATCATCACTCCCCGGTATTTCATCATATCCGAAATTGTTCTGAGACGGACTTTCCACGGTATCAATAACCGGTATGCTCAAGTAAAGCAGCCTGTGATCTTCGGCGATATCCCATATTCCGTCCTGATTTTTGTCAAGCCATGCCAGCACTCTGAATTCACGGTTCGGGGAAGCTGACAAGGGCATCTTCCAGACCGCTGTCGCCGGGGCATTTGAAAAATCGCCGTTTACAGGGGTTATCCAATTCTGGGGAGAACCTCCTTCTTTGTCTTCAATTACCCATCGTAATTTTTCTCCGATTTCTCCGCGGGTCACACTTGCCGGATACCAGGTCATGTCAATATCTGTGTGAGCCTCGTTCCGCAGCGTATCCGCTACCACCGCAAGAGTATTCTGTTCAGGAGAAGGGGCTGTGTCCCGTTTTCCGGGGCGGCAGATGTAACAGCAGTCACGGAAAGACTGTAATACAGGCCGTCACACAGATTGCAAATCTCATCCGCCGGGAATACCGCGAAGACGCTGTTATCATACTGACCGGCGACTGCGGCTTCTTCAGTCAGGAGAATTCCGCAGCGTTTGAAAAGCTCGGAATATTCTATATTTTCGGGGCACGTATTACGAAAGCTGTCAGAAATATCCTGAAATCTCTGACGGAAGAAAACTTTTCCGAACTGAATAAGGAAAAGCAGACATGGCGGTCCGCCGAATTCGGCTTTATATACGGCACATGG
>DYRK01000477.1 GCA_020718785.1 Desulfatirhabdium butyrativorans
CTGATAATTCCGAAAAAGTGCTGAAGCTTTGCCGCTGTAACTGTTACAAAAAACAGCCTGTGAAAATGCTCGGCCCTGAATCAGTCATTGTTCCGGTTTCCGGAACTTCCGGCGGGGATACCGGAGGCGGCATTTTCAAAAACCGGAAACAGGCGGACCCCTTCATAAAAACCGGATACCCCGTGTTCCGGCCGAACCGCCCGAAAGCCCCGGTATCCGGCTGGCCGCCTCCCGGAGCGGGGCATTTTCATGCGGCATTGTCCGCAAACCTGCTGATACCATGATGTCATACGTTTTGCGGAACTATCAGATAAACATATTTACCCGGATATAAAGCGTAACCGTATTCCTGCCACGGAGATGAGTCTGGCAGATACAGCCGGAAGAGTGCTGATCGGCTCAGGAAATCTGCCGGTCGGAGTTCTGACTTCGTTTATGGGCGCGCCTTTGTTTTTTATATCTGCCGATACAGGGGGGACGGGCAAAAAAAACCTTGACATTGACAGCAAAATATGAAAAAGAGACTGTTTCAATCAAAGGGAAGAACCCTTAACATTTCAAGTTTCAGCAGAAATCATCAAGCATAACGCCATGAAGGTGTAAAGACCGGAAAACATCGGTCTTGTCCGTGGCGTTTTTTTATTTCAGGGAGAAGCAGATGGAATGGCTTAAATATTCGGTGGATTACGGAATTATTGCCCTTCTGGGACTTATGAGCATTGCGGCGGTTGCGGTGGCGATTGAAAGATATCTGGTGTATAAAAATATACGGATAGAGGATTTTCCTGACAAAAAGTCTTTGGAACTTGAAATTACAAAGAAAATTCATATCATCGCCACCATCGGAAGCAATGCGCCCTATATCGGACTGCTGGGTACGGTTCTCGGAATCATGCTCACTTTTTACACCATGGGTCAGGAGGGTTTTATGGATACGGGAAAAATTATGGTGGGCCTCAGCCTTGCATTAAAAGCAACCGCTGTGGGACTGCTTGTTGCCATTCCGTCTATTATTATGTATAATTTATTGCTGAGAAAAGCAAAAGTTCTGATGATGCAATGGGAGATTTATCATGGAAGAAAAAGAGTTTGACTACATGAATGTTATTCCCCTTGTTGACGTGATGCTGGTTTTGCTCACCATTGTCCTCACTACGTCAACATTCATTGCTTCGGGAGGGATTCCTGTCGAATTGCCGAAAGCATCAAAAAATTATGAGGAAACCGTATCCAAGGCACAGACCGTCGCCATAGAAAAAAACGGCGGCATTTATCTGAACTCGGCACCCGTATCTCTTGAAAATCTGAAAGAAGCGATGAAACTGATTGCCAGAGATACGCCGATACTCATCAGGGCAGACAAAGATATCCGGGTTCAGGCATTTGTGGATGTCCTTGATATTGTCAAGAATCTCAGTTTCAAAAAAGTGAGTTTGCAGACTCAGGAGAGAAAATGAGCTATCAGGTCAAAGGATTGCAGCTTTCATTACTCATTCACGCCGCGATATTCTCGCTGATTATGTGTACAGATATTTCCGAATCCCGCCTGAATACGCCCATGGTCATTGGCTTCAGCCTTATCAAAGAGGCTGAAGAGGAGAAAGCGGAACCTGAACCTGAGCCGCTTCATCAGGCAGAGGAATCAAAAATGGAAGACAGGCCGCGGGTTCAGGAAATTGCTCCTCAGCCTCAGATAAAGGCAGAACCTATTGAAAAGAAAGAAAAAGAATTACCTGTCCGTGCAGAGAAAAGTAAAACATCCAAAGAAAAACCGAAAAAAATTGTCCGTGCAGAGAAAAAAGAATCTCCTCCTGTAAAAAAACAGGTCTCTGAAAACAAAGAAAAAATTCTTCCCGCAACTCAGGCAAAGGATGAGATTCCTCCGGTAAAGGAAAATAAGGAAGAAAATCCTCCTGTAAAGCAGCCGGCTGAAAATACGGTCAGAGAGCAGAGTGCATCTTCTGCGGCAGATACTGCTCCGTCTGATACTGAAAACCATCTGCCTGCTCAATCTTTCCCGGAAAATTCTCCTGTTGCGGCTTCTGTTCCTGCCTCCGGAGGTTCGGGCAGCTTTTCTTCAGACTCGAAACGCGGCAGCGGCGGCGGGAGCAGTTCGTATTCCAAAGCCGGCTCAGGCGGAACCGCTTCCTCCGCATCCGGTTCAGAAATCGCTTCTTCAGGCAATTCGGCATTCGGAAGTCCCGGGGGTCCCAAATATCGTCATAAAGAAATACCTGTTTATCCCGCGTTGGCACGCCGATTGGGAAAAGAAGGAAAAGTTCTCCTGAGACTGACCATTGATGAGAACGGCGATCTTGTGAATGCGGAGGTGATTGAGGATTCGGGATACGGCTTTGCAGATGCGGCTCTTGCTGCTGTAAAAAGATCAGTATTTATTCCGCCGACACTGAACGGCAGACCGGTCAGGTCAAGGGCTTTGCTGCCGGTAACATTTACACTCAGGTAGGTCAGGCTATCACTGAATAAAAGTCATTCGCAGGGAAATATGATTCGTATTCCGACTCATCGGATGCCGGTACATCCGGGTGAAATGCTATGTCCCGTGCTTTTCACTTACCTTAAATCATCAGCAATCAGTGAGAAATGAGCAATCCGATCTTGAACTGATCCGAGGCGTACAGTCCGGGGATCAGGGCGCGTTTGAACAGATAGTGAGGCGGTATCAGAACCGCCTGTTCAACTTTATTTTCAGGTATATAGGAGAGTCGCAGAGTGCCGAGGATATTACTCAGGAAGTATTTCTGAAAGTCTGGCAGGCTGCTCCGTCTTATGAACCCCGTGCAGAAGTTTCGACATGGATATTCAAAATTGCATATCATCTTTCACTGAATGAACTCAGACGCCGCAAGCGATACCGGATTTTTCACGACGCCTTTTGCCGTGAAGAAGTGCATATCTGTGTTTCCGAGCAGACAATTTCCAGTGAATCGGAGTCGGAAATCATGCAGATATTGGACAGATTGCCTGAAAATCAGCGCGCTGCCCTGCTGATGCGTGTCAATGAGGGCTTTTCTTACCGGGAAATCAGCCAAATCCTGAATACATCGGTTTCTGCTGTGGAATCGCTGATTTTCAGAGCGCGTACTTGTCTGAGACAGTTAAGGTCACGCTGAGACAGTTAAGGGGTCACGCCGCCGGCCTGACCCTACACGCCCATAGCAGGGTCAGGCCGGCGGCGTGACCTCTGTCGTAAAAGGAATAATACTGATGAACTGCCGGGAAATTCAAAAGAAAATTTCCGCTTACAGAGACAAAGAAAGCGATGCCGCAATTTCCCGAGGCATTATGTCTCATATAGCTGAATGTGCGGTGTGCCGTGAGGAATCCGAGGCATTTCAACAGGCTGATGATCTTCTGAAAAGCTTGCCGGAATATGAAATGCCGCCTGAATTTGCCGGGCAGACCATTCTGAAATTGCAGGCATCTCTGAGCGGTCTCCGTACCCGGAAATCTAATTGGACAGAGCGCATATTCAATCCGGCTCAGGAATTTTTCACAGCCTTCTTTGAACTCCTTGAGCCGTCAAAACGATTGGATACGCCGCTGAAAGAACTTGGAGATTTTCCTCCTCTTTCAATGTGTTATATTTATTTTAAGAAACTTTGAAACATAATGTTATATTTTTTTTCAGGATTTCTCGTCGCCCTGCTTTTTGCAGGACTTGTGTTGATGCTTACTTACTTCCGTTTCAAAAAGATTCGGGAAAAACAAAGCCGTGTCAAGGGTTATCTGGACCTCATTCCCGATCTGACCCAAAATCAGCGCGGGCAGGTAGAAAAGATTCGGAAAGGCTTTCTGCCCAGAGTGGAAGGCATCAGAAGGAATCTCTATGTCAGACGCGCCGAACTCGCGGAACTGCTTTTTACAGAACCGGCTGACCGCTCCGAAATCACTGAAGTCAGTCAAAAGATTCTTTATCATCAGTCCGAACTTGAGAATGAAGTGATTGCTCATATCTTAGAGGAAAAAGAACTTCTCTCTCCCATGCAGAAGAGAAAATTTTATGAAATTATTGTCAGGGAATTCTCATCCGGCGGGCTTGGGGTTCATGACGTCAGGGCGGGAAAGAAGTGACAGGCTCGGCACAAATCCTGAAAATCCTTTAATCAGGCGAATCAGGGTTCAGTGTCCGGGGTGCTGAAATGAAATTTCAGTATTCGTAGGTTGGGTTGAGGTACGAAACCCAACTATAGCATATATCAGGAATGATCAAAGGATGTTGGGTTTCGTACCTCAACCCAACCTACTACTGAAATAAAATTTCAGCAAGGACATCAAACGGCTTGCAAAGCCGTTTTACAGTAAAACGCCCAGACTTAAAACAGACTCAAATCGTTTCATACTCCGGAGTGCTGAAATGACCCATTTTATAAGATCGGTTAGCACGGTTGCGGGCTGAACAGAAATCCTGAAAATCCTTTAATCCTGAAAATCCTGATTCAGACAATTGACGCACACTGTCCGAATCAGGATTTTCAGGATGTCAGGATTAACAGGATTTCTGTCTCACCTGCTCCCGCCGATTTTCCCAAAGCCGCCAAGCCTGAAAGGGCTGACACAAATCCTGATAATCCTTTAATCCCGAAAATCCTGATTCAGACATTGTGTAAGGGTTCAGACAGTCAGGGCATGTCGCCG
>DYRK01000478.1 GCA_020718785.1 Desulfatirhabdium butyrativorans
CCCGGCCGCTCCCGGCGGATTGACGGTCATTTTTATCCTTCGGCGCCGGAAATGCTTGGGATTTGTCAATCCCAAGCGAGCATTTCGGGAAAGCTTTCGATCTACTGATTATGAACTCACGTTACGCAGCCGGACGCAGATTCAGGGTTCAGTCCGTCCCGCTGTCATTCCTGCTTCCGCAGGACTGACAGGGTGCGTAACATGAGTTATGAATTTGAGTTTGACAACTTTAACAAAAACTGTCAAATCTGCCCGAATTGCAGACATCTGAATATTAACAGCAGATTTTCCGAAAAGTCAAGCGATTATGCACAGTCACTCTTCAGCCGACACGAAATCTTATAAAAAAAATGTATCACCTGTTTTTACTCTCATTTCCCTGACAGTTACAGGACTGGGTATCTTCATGTATTTATACGAGATTCCTTTTCTGGAATTTATGGAACTCAAAACCCTCGATTTGAGATTTGTTTCCAGAGAACCGATTGCCACAAGTTCGAAGATTGTTCTGGCTGTGGTTGACGAAAAAAGCCTCGCGGATCCCAGACTCGGAAACTGGGTCTGGCCGAGAACGGTTATAGCGGAACTGATAACAAAACTTTCCGAAAAAGGCGCACGGGTTATTGCTTTTGACATCGGATTTTTCGAACCGGATAAAAGCAGTAAGCAGGTGATTGAAACCATAGATGAGATAAAAAGCGAATTGCAGCGTTACGATATTAAACACTCTGAAATCACAGCCTTTACAGACAGTCTGAAACAGAAGGCTGACAATGACAGCCGTCTGGTTCATGCCATAAAAAATTCACGCTCAAAAATCGTCCTCGGATATTTTTTCCATACAGAGGCTGAAATACCGAAACATGTCAAAGCAGAAGATATTGAACAGTATGAGCAGGATATCCGCTCTTCAAGGTATGATATTGTACGCTCCCAGGCAGAAGGACTTGTGGATACCGTCATGCTTAAAGAGGCATCAGCCCCTCAGCCCAACATCAGAGTCATTTCAGATGCCGCGGACTGCTCCGGATTTTTCAACATGTTTCCTGATGAAGACGGCGTAGTGCGCTGGATTCCGGGGGTTATCCGCTTCAAAGGCGGACTCTATGTGCCGCTGTCCATGGAGATGGCTGGGGCTTATCTGAATGCGCCCCTGTCTGTCCGGCTGGACGAAAACGGTATCCGATCGGTTCGTATCGGCAGCAAAACGGTGGCTGTGAATGAGTTCGGACTTCTGATGATCAATTATCGGGGAGAAGAAAAAACTTTTCCCCATATCCCGATTGCAGATATATTGTACGGAGACCTTCCCGAAGATACATTTCAGGACAAAATAGTAATAGTCGGCGCCACAGCCGTAGGAATCTATGATATGCGGGTCACTCCGCTGGGAGCGACATTTCCGGGACTCGAAATTCATGCTAATATTGCAGATTCCATTCTGTCCGAAGATTTTCTGTACCGGCCGGCCTGGGTTACGGGTTTTGATCTGGCAGCCATGCTGATTGCCGGTTTTTTGCTCCGAATATTCATTCCGCGGACAAGAGCGGCTTCAGGTGCGGCTGCAGCGGCAGCTCTCTTTGTCTCTCATATTCTGACAGCTCAGTATCTCTTTTCCCGGGAACGCGTCATTGTCAGCATTTTGTATCCTCTCTGTGTCATTGTTTTATTGTACGTCGCAATCATTGCTTACCGGTATTTTACAGAGTCAAAACAGAAGCATTTTATCAAGAATGCCTTTTCTGCTTACCTTGCCCCGTCGGTAGTCGAATATCTGATTGACAATCCGGAAAAACTTGTACTGGGCGGACACGAGCGGATTATTACAGCTTTCTTTTCGGATGTTCAGGGATTTACAAGTATTTCCGAAAAACTCGGTCCTGAAGAAGTCGTAGGACTGCTGAATGAATTTCTTACAGAAATGACAAATATCATTTTGGATCATAAAGGCACTGTGGATAAATTCGAAGGGGACGCTATTGTCGCATTTTTCGGCGCGCCCAATGATCTCGACGATCAGGCGCAAGCCGCGTGTACAGCCGCTATAGACATGCAGAAAAGATTAGTTCAGCTTAGAGAACAGTGGAGAAAAAACAATAAACCCGAACTGAAGATGCGGATCGGCATGTTTACCGGATTGGCAGTCGTAGGCAATATGGGATCCAGACAGCGCATGGATTATACGATGATGGGCGATACGGTGAATACCGCCGCCCGGCTGGAAGGTGTGAACAAGTTCTACGGCACTTATACTTTGATCGGAGAACGTACCCGCAATGAAGCCGGCAACAAGGTTGTAACACGGGAGATTGATCTGATTACCGTTGTCGGGAAAAAAGAACCGGTCAGAATTTATGAACTTATGGGATATGCCCGAAATATGGCTCCGAAGACTCTTGAAGTCACAGAAAAATATGCCGAAGGGCTGAATGCTTACAGAAATAAGGATTGGTACCGTGCGGAACATCTTTTTAAGACCGTACTGGAATGTTCGCCGGATGACGGTCCCTCGCGGACTTTACTGACCCGATGCGCTCATTTCAGGACAAACGCGCCGCATGAATCATGGAACGGCTCATTTATGATGGAAACTAAATAGAATGAGACAAAGAAACATCAAAGAGAATCTTCTGATAAGATCACGGGTTATTCACGCTATCCGCAGCTTTTTCATTGAGCATGACTACCTTGAAGTCGAAACTCCTATCCGGATTCCCGCGCCTGCTCCCGAGCGTCATATTGACGCGGTGCCTTCGGAATCATGGTTTCTGCACACTTCCCCGGAATTGTGCATGAAGCGGCTGCTTGCCGCTGGCTATCCGCGGATTTTTCAGATTTGCAGATGCTTCCGGCACAAAGAACGGGGCAGGAAACATCTCCCGGAATTCAGCCTTGCGGAATGGTATCACGCAGGATTCGGCTATACCGATCTGATGAACGAGTGCGAAGACCTGATACTCTTTTGCGGGCAGGCATCAGGATTCGGAGACATTCTGAGCTATCAGGGAGAAGATATTCATTTAGAAAAACCATGGACGAGACTGTCCGCAGAGGAAGCTTTTGACGAGTTTGCTTCCGTGTCAATGGAAACCGCACTGTCACAGGGCAGGTTTGATGAGGTCATGGCTGAGATCGAACCGAGGCTCGGACATGGAAAACCGCTTTTTCTTTATGACTATCCGGCGGCTTCCGGCGCACTGGCCCGGCTGAGACCGGACAAACCCTGGCTTGCCGAGCGGTTCGAGCTTTATATTTCCGGTCTTGAGTTATGCAATGCCTTCACCGAACTGACTGATCCCGAAGAACAGCGGCTCCGCTTTGAGCAGGAAATCCATGACCGCAAAATGTCAGGAAAGCAGACATACCATATACCGGAAAATTTTCTGAATGCCCTGCAATTCATGCCTCCGGCATCGGGAAACGCCCTCGGCGCGGACAGGCTCGTGATGCTTTTCTGCAATACTCGGAATATTGACGATGTGGTTGCGTTTGTCCCTGAAGAATTATAGTTTTTAAAAAAATTGCCGGGAGAAATACATAATGGATAACAATTATAAAATGTAGCAATATCAATAAGATATTTTTTTTACGGGGTGATTGAAAAAAGATGTTGATTTAAGATGATGTTATGCAATATAAATTCCTGTTTAGAGGGTGTTTGAAAAGTCTCACCGGCAATGATTGCCGGGCTATTTCATGGACAAAAAATGCCCGTAAACACAATTTTTCGGAAAACTTGGACAAAGGAGAAATTTTTTATGAAGAAATATTTGACAGTATTATCTTTTCTGCTGACAGCCCTGCTCTGCGGAGAATCGGCACTGGCAGTCCAGAAAAAAATCGAACTGGTTATTCCCGGGTGCATTGCCTGAGGGGGCGCGGCAACGAGGATAAGTTCTATCCTCCAGAGCATGAACGGCGTCATATCGGTGAAAACCGACACCGTGAATCACTTGGCTGAAGTGGTGTTTGACGATAGTAAAACTACTGTGGAACAGATGAAAAATCTTCTGGCAGAGAACGGATATGCGGTTGAAAGCGTCAGGAATGAAAGAATCGCTCCTTCCGCGGATGCGGGTCCCGACCGGAACGCGGAACCGGGAATGTCCGTCATGCTGGACGGATCGGCTTCGTCGGATCCGGACGGAGATATCGGCAAATATCTGTGGGAGCAGACAGAGGGAATGCCTGTAACCTTGCCCGATCCCTCAGCAATTAAGCCTGAATTTACCGCGCCCGACGCGGGATATGAAGGCACGTTCCTGACTTTCCGGCTCACCGTCACCGACAGTACAGGATTTGATTCCGGCGATACTGTTACGGTTCATATTGCCGGAAAACCGGAGGTCGGCACGTTTGATGATCTCACGATCAGAGCAGTCATTCATACTGTGGAAAAAGGCCCGATTGATGCGGTCTGGCAAAAAAGCGGAGAAGATATAACCGAAGGCGGACATCGGGTGATATATGGTTATTTTTATGCAAGCCCTGACGATGTCAACTGGGGAAGCGCGGATAATCCGGACATTTTTGTCAAAATCTGGTTTGACGCGGGCGGCAGAATTGATGTCAACTTTTTTCATGTGTCGGTCCCGGAAATAGATGTTTATTCGGATTATCTCAAGGATACGGATCCGGGTCAGCAGGGGACA
>DYRK01001187.1 GCA_020718785.1 Desulfatirhabdium butyrativorans
CAGCATTCAAGCGGACGGGCAAAAAGCCGCCCGCCGCTTAATTTGTTGTTAGGAGAATATGAAATGAGTCTGAAAAGCTGGCAAAAAGGTTTCGGAAGTCGGGCAACGGCAAAAGCTATGCTGGCAAGTGCTTTTATTTTATTTGTAATAACGATTCCGACCGCTCACGCAGGCATCTGTGATGTTGTCAAAGACGGATTAGTCGCCTGTTATCCGTTTAACGGCAATGCAAATGATGAAAGCGGGAATGGAAATGATGGCACAGTGAACGGTGCGATCCTGACTACTGACAGATTCGGCAATCAGAACAGTGCTTATAAATTTGACGGGATAAGCAACGACATCAGAATTCCGGATAAGCCATCCCAGCAGATTTCTACCAATCGGATTTCAATTTCTGCTTGGATAACTCTCGAAAATGATATTCCTAATACTCAATGGCGGGTGGTTAATAAACAACAATCTAATCAGACATCATGGGGGTTGGAGTTATTCGGAAATGGATATGAAGGAGGACAAGGTAATAATCTCACCTTTCATAATTCTGATGGTAATACATTTGTTACTTGTGTAGCTTCAGAAGCAAGTCTGATGCCGGGAACAACATATTATGTTGTCGCAATTTCGGAAAACAATGTGGCTAAAATTTACATGGATGGTAAATTGATAAAAACGTGCCAGAATATGTTGGGAATCCCGTACGCGATAAACTCCGATATAATCATAGGCTCCTGTAGTGCGTATTCAGGATTATTCCTCAACGGTAAAATTGATGATCTCCGTATTTACAACCGTGCTATATCCGAAGCTGAAATTCAGCAACTTTATAATAGCGGAATCTGTGCATACACTCAGGCGCAACTGGATCAGGCTGTCAAAGCCGAACAACTGAAATGGGACGCAAACGGAGACGGCAGAATCGGACTTGAGGACATTATCCGCATGTTACAGGTGATTGCCGGACTGAGACCGTGAAACACTGGCGATAACCGGTTAGGATTTCTGTGTGCGGATAAAGCGGAAGTCCTAACCAT
>DYRK01000479.1 GCA_020718785.1 Desulfatirhabdium butyrativorans
AAACCCCGGAACCTGCGTGGCATTGATTCCTTATTTCCGACAATGTCTATTGATTCCCCGCAAGGGCATGTCGCCGACATGCCCCTACGATTCGTTTTTCACACAATTTTAACTGATGCACTATATGGGTGAGTGAATGTCAGATACAAAACCTTCGAATTTTTCGATTCCTTTCAAATGCAGCGCGTGCGGAAAAGACTATAAATTAGTATCACTGCATCCGCTTTCGGCTTTGCTGAAATGCGAAGCCTGCGGAAAAACATACAATCTGCTGACGCTGAATCCGCTTTGGATGCTCAGGCAGTTGAAAACGCTGGGAGCAATATGTCTGATGGGAATGACGCTGCTGACCTGCGTGGATGTGGGATGCCGATATCTGGGACATCCGATTCTCGGTTCCGTAGAAATAATCGGCTTTTTGGCGACTCTGACAGCGGCAACGGCACTGCCTTATACCCATCAGATCAAAGCGCATATCGGCGTGGAAGTACTGGTAAGACTCTTTTCCAGTCGGACACAGGCTATTATTGATATATGCACCGGCATATTGAGTCTGATTCTGTTCGGGCTGGTGACATGGCAGATGACGGATTACGCCTATACGTTGCAGGAATCCGGCGAAGTTTCGATGAATCTGCAATTTCCCGAATATATGATCGTCTATGTCGTGGCTTTCTGTTTTCTGGTCTTTTTCCTGATGATCCTTCAGGATATTCTTCAACATATCGAAACGCTGAAAGGAAAGCAATGAGTCCCGCTGCAATCGGTATTATCGGCATTATCGTGATGCTGGCTCTTTTTATGACCCGGATGCCCGTGGCTTATGTCATGGCGCTGGTCGGTTATGTCGGATTTTCCGTAGTCATTTCAACCAAAGGCGGGCTGGGGCTTCTTTCCAGAAATGTTTACGAGGCATTTTCCTCTTACGGACTGACTACCATACCGCTTTTTATTCTCATGGGGCAACTGGCTTTCAACAGCGGCATCGGACGAAGACTTTATGACACGGCTTATAAATATTTCGGCTCCACCCGCGGCGGACTGGCAATGGCAACAGTGACCGCATGTACGGCATTCGGCGCGGTCTGCGGTTCCAGTCCGGCAACCGCCGCGACTATGGCTACCGTAGGACTGCCGGAAATGAGACGTTACGGATATTCCGACAAATTAGCCGCTGGTTCCGTAGCCTCGGGCGGAAGCATGGGCATGATAATGCCTCCGAGCGTAGTGATGATTGTTTACGGCATATTGACCGAGCAATCTATCGGTGCGCTTTTTATAGCGGGAGTCATTCCGGCAATCGTGCTGACCGTTCTTTTCATCATTACCATATATATATGGTGCCGGATGAATCCGAAACTGGGCCCTCCGGGAGAGAAATTCACATGGAAAGAGAAATTCAGGTCTTTGTCCGGCATGAGCGACACGCTGATTGTTTTTATTCTCGTGATCGGAGGAATGTTCGTCGGACTCTTTACTCCCACAGAGGCAGCGGCAGTCGGGGCTTTCGGGGTATTGATACTATCTCTCATCAGACGCCGGCTCACATGGAAAGGCTTTGTCTCATCGCTGGAAGAAACGCTCAGAACTTCCTGTATGGTGATGATGCTCATCGCCGGCGCGGTGATTTTCGGAAAATTTCTTGCCGTTACCCGCATTCCCTTTAATATCGCCGGATGGATCGGCGGCTTCAACCTGCCGCCTTATCTGATTATGGCAGCCATTGTAGCGGTTTATTTCATCGGCGGATGTATCATGGACGCGCTGGCGCTGGTAATGCTCACGATTCCGATTTTTTATCCGGTAGTAACGCATCTCGGATATGATCCGATATGGTTCGGCGTGATTATTGTGCTGGTGACTCAGATGGGTGTGATTACGCCGCCGGTCGGAATCAATGTCTATGTAGTATTCGGGGTCGCACAAGGGCTCGAGGACGGAGGAATCCCTCTTGAAACCATCTTCGAGGGCATATTTCCTTTTGTGGCAGCGATTATTATCGGGATTGTCATTATGACGATTTTTCCCGGTATTGTGATGTATCTGCCGAATATTATGTATTAATCGGGAAATGCTAAAATTTCAGCACTCCGGAGTGAAATGAAATTTTAGCATCCCGGAATAAAAAAAGTCAGTAGATCGAAAGTTTTCCCGAAATGCTCGCTTGGGATTGACAAATCCCAAGCATTTTCGGCGCCAAAGGATAAAAATGACCGTCAATCCGCCGGGAGCGGCCTGGGGGCATTTTCGATCTGCCGACAGTGCTAAAATTTCATTTTAGCAGAATAAGCCAAGAATAAGCAACCGTCCATATATTTCGGAATATAATGTAGGGGCAACCCCCTGTGGTTGCCCCTTACCCGCCTCATGTTCAGGGCAACCGCAGGGGCAACCACAGGGGGTTGCCCCTACAGGCACAATAAAATTTATGGACGGTTACTTAACTTATTTTTGACGAAAAGGAGGAGTTATGATGTTGTTTCAAAGTTTTTCTTTCAAGTCGCTATGTTGTATCTTTGTCTGTATAGCGGCAGTCCTGTGGATACCGACAGCCGGATATGCTGACGGCGAACTGGACACTACTTTTGATCCCGGAACAGGCCCGAATTATGGTGTATCTGCTGTAGCAGTACAGTCCGATGGCAAAATTGTCATCGGAGGATCTTTCAGCACTGTCAACGGCATAAGCCGCAACAATATTGCCCGTCTCAATTCTGACGGCTCTTTGGATGAGGATTTTGATCCCGGTTATGGCGCAAGTTCTTATGTCTATGCTGTCGCAGTGCAGTCTGACGGCACGATCTTGATCGGAGGCGGATTCAGCACGTTCAACAGTATCAGCCGCAACAGAATAGCCCGTCTCAATTCCAACGGTTCTTTGGATATGACTTTCGATCCCGGTTCCGGTGCCAATAGCTATGTTTATTCTATTGTCTTGCAGCCTGACGGCAACGTGCTGATCGGAGGCACTTTCAGCAGCGTCAACGGCATGTCTCGTTATGGGATTGCGCGTCTTAACGCCAACGGTTCTTTAGATGTAACATTCGATCCAGGAAAAGGCGCAAATTATGACGTGTATGAGGCGGTATTACAATCGGACGGCAAAGTTATAATTGTAGGAAAGTTCACCACTGTCAACAGCATAAGCCGGAACAGAATAGCCCGTCTCAATTCCAACGGCTTTTTAGACATGAGCTTTGATCCGGGAATAGGTACAAATGATGATATCGTGTCCGCGGCAGTTCAATCTGACGGCAAGATATTGATTGGAGGAAAATTTACCACCTTCAACAATGTAACGGTTCCCAAAATTGCCCGCCTGAATGCAGACGGTTCTTTGGATACGAGCTTTGACCCCAAGTCCGGTGCAAATGATGATATATGGTCCAATGTAATTGTTCAGTCCGACGGAAAAATTTTGATCGGTGGAAAGTTCACGAAGTTCAACGGTACAGAGCGCAAGGGAATTGCCCGTCTGAATTCCGACGGATCCTTGGATACGAATTTTGACATAGGCTCAGGTATAGGGTCGGATACAGTGGAAGCTATGAAATTGCAGTCTGACGGTAAAATCCTGATCGTGGGCAGTTTCACCAAATTCAACGATATATCTCGCAGCAGAATTGCCCGTCTGACAAGCAAGGCTTCTATTTCTGCTGTCAGAAGTTTCAGCCCCTCGTGTTACTTTCCCGGAACCAAAATAACCGTTACGCTGACTACCGCCCCTTTATCCGGAACAACGAATTATCTGATAGAAGAAACTCTGCCCACCGGCGGAACGGTTTCCAATATAGGCAGCGGCGGCATCTATGACTCGTCAAATAAAAAGATCAAATTCGGTCCTATTTTTGAATTGGATACCAAGTCCTTGACTTACGATCTGACTTTTCCTTCCACCGACAGCAGCGAAAAAACCTTTGCCGGAAAAGTATCCACGGATAGCTCGATATTGAGCATCACGGGACAGAGAATTCTGTCTTCGTGTCTGGAGCATCATCCGGCAGACGCTGACGAAAATTTCAGCCTTTCTTTCAGCGAAGTCGCAGCTTACGGCGCGGCATGGAAAAGAGGAATGACATGGGAATTGCCGCCCAATCCGATTCCGATTGCTTATGTTACCCGCGCCGGAGCCTTGTGGAACGGCGGAGAGACATATAAAATTGACACATCGCTCGGAGACCCGCCCCTGTGCTGGATTAACAAGAAAAAACGCTCTGTGCGTGATTCGGAATCTTCGGCAGTCAGAGAATGTCTTTCTACTTGTCTCACGGGACAGAGCTTGACGGTAACGCTTACCGTAAAACCTGCGGATACTGTAAAGTCTTATGCAGTGGAAGAAGACATGCCTCCGGGCTGGGCTTTTGATTCTGTAGGCGATTCGGGAGAATTCGATGCCGTCAACAATAAGGTAAAATTCGGATTCTTTACGGATAGTGAAGTTCGGAGCCTGACATATCGGATAAAGCCCACGGCGACTGCCGCAGGTGAGGCTGTTTTAAACGGCATTGCCTCGTTTGACGGCAAAAATCTGACAATTTCGGGAACCGGTAAAGTTATGGTCGAGGGCGGAGATATTAACGGCGACAGCAAAACCGATCTGGCAGATGTCATTGTTGCCCTGAAAATTTTGGCAGGCTTAGA
>DYRK01001188.1 GCA_020718785.1 Desulfatirhabdium butyrativorans
GCAAGAAACATCATTTCCGCGCCGTTGATAAAATGCCCTTCGGCTTTGAGCGTCCAGTTTTCTCCGATGTCAAATCTTGTGCTTAACACAAATTCCTTTTGCCATGCTAAAAAATTCGGCTTCCCCATCATTTCATATCCCTTGCCTTCTTTATCCGACTTGTCGAAATAAGCTTCGGAATAATATGCTCCTGCTTCGAACCAGTCAGTAAAGCGGTATGAAATACCTGCATAATATCCTTCACCGTCTATTTTCTGACTTATGGCCTCGGCTAAGGTCAAATCTCCTTTAAAACCGAAATATTCAGCATCAAGAACCAAATCATTCCAGACATACTGTGCTGAAAGGACTGTTACTTGGACATCATTAAAATCAAAGAATATATTCATATTCGCCGGAATACCGTAAGCCATAAAAATCGGATTGGATGTCGTTAAAGAATCTGCCTCAAAATCGGTGAGTACAACAGTTCCTCCCAGACGCAATCCTTTAAGCCGTGTATTCCATTCAAGATTTATTACAAGCACTTCTTGGGACTCGAAGTCCAGAATGTCCACAGGTATATGATTTTCTGCAAAGTCATCCACCCCGCCTACTTTTGCATCAATGACCTGCTTGCCGTAATTGATCTGATAGTCTATGCTGTCTGAACCGCCGACAGGGAGATATCCGTAAATTCCTGCTCCGTCAAGCGAATTCGTTGATTCTCTCATGCTTTCAAAGTAAACGCTCTGAGGAAGAAGAATACTGGTTCTGAGCATGTCCGCATCGCGAGTATAACCGTAAAATCCGTAGCGGTTTTTTATTCTGCCTGCACGCAGTCCCAGCCAGTCCCGCCACTGATAATCCGCAACTGCCCAGTCAACAGCCGGTTCATTGTTGCCGATCTTTCCCAAATCCCTTGCAAAAAACTGCACACCGACACGCAGACGCTCGCTGATCTGATTGGAAAAATTGATACCCATTTCATTGAACTGAAAACTGCCGTCTTCGGTCTCCGTATAATAATTGTTTCTGTCGCTGACCATAAA
>DYRK01000480.1 GCA_020718785.1 Desulfatirhabdium butyrativorans
ATCCGCCCTGGGCACTGGTCGAAGCTGGAGCCGCTTATAGCTCCCTACATGCAGACCGAATCCACAGACCAGGTGCAGGACGCTCTCGCCATGGACGAGAAGATACTGATAGACCAGTACCACGAGCTCTCGCGCGACGAAAAGGAAGCCCTGCTCAAGGAGCTCATCATCAAGAACGAGACGAAGAAAATGAGAAAAATATCCTAGCAGGGTCGTCCAGTTCCCCAGAATGTGGGGAGAATGGCTGGCGCTCATCGGAGGAAGGGCGGAGTGAAACAAAAGGATAAAAAATACAAAAATAATTATGGAGGGGCTTGATTATGGTTCCATATATGGTACCATTATGAACGAAAAAGCAAGGAAAAAGTTTCTGGAAGAATGCAGAGACAACCCACAAAAGGTGAACTTCAAAAAGTTCGTCGGCTGTTTGAAGCAGATTGCCGCGAAATTCAGGATCAAAGGCAGTCATCATGTCTTTACAATGTCGGACGGCAGACAGATAAATCTTCAGCCATGCCCGAATGACAGAAAACATTGCAAAAAGATTCAGGTCGTGGACGCAATTGAAATTCTTGAGGATTTGGGCTTTTTGTAAATAAAGGAGGACGAAAATGGAAAGCAAGTATTCCGCGCACATCTACTGGGACTCTAACGATGGGGACTTTATCGCCAGATGCACCGAGTTCCCGCATCTGTCGGGACTCGGAAAAACTAAAAAAGAGGCTCTTAAAAGCCTTGAGGACGCCATCGAAATGGCCGTCGAAATGCTGAAAGAGGACGGCGCTGTTGTTCCTCCATCCATGAATTGTCCGGAATACAGCGGCAACATTAGACTGAGAATGCCGAAATCACTGCATAGAACGCTTTCCGAAAAGGCGGAGACGGAAGGGGTCTCTCTTAACACATATATGCTTTCGCTTCTGTCAAGAAACAGCGCGGGCGAAACGCATTTGCATCTAAACAGCATAAGAATAAAAACAGAAGATAGCACAATCCCCTCTCTTTTTACCAATTCTGAAGTCTCTGAATCACCGGCAAATTTTAGGGTGGCATCGTGAAAAAAGAAAAAAAAGCAGAGAGACAGGAAGAAAAAATACCGCTTAGGCTGAAAACTGGCAATCCCCATATTTTTTGCGACATAATGAGGCTCTATACAAGAAGCGACGAACATTGTGTCTTATGTTTTGCGTCTTGCATGCAGACAAAAAACGATTGCGGAGATGTTCAAATTGAAGCATTCGAACAGGCAAGAATAATTGTCACGAACGATCACGCGAAACAAATAGTGGAAGTCATCTGCCGCAATTTGAATTATTATCCGGTAAGGTCTCCGGACAATAAAAATGAACCACCCCCGGTAGCTTAGGCGAAAGGGCGCAGAGCCTCTCCGAAAGGATTGGCTCTTGCTTTTTTCCATTGATGCAAGGCTTGCCAGGATAGAGTCGAAGACAGAAGAAGTCCGCACCGAGGTGACATCTGTAAACAACACCCTGCTGGATCATCTCAGATAAACTCGCTCTCCTGGACAAAACAACGGATTGAAAAATGAAAGACAAGGTGTTCAAATTCAAGGTTACGATAGAGAAGGATGGGCTTGTCCCGGAAACTCTCGACATGAAGGCTCTGGGCAGTCTTATCTGCAATATTTCCGAGCTTATGGAGAACGCCGGGAATGGCGAAGTTGAAACTTCCCTCTCATCCATAGAGGCGAACTGCGTCTCGTTGAACGTGGCGATCTCCACAATGCGCCCCTACGTACTATGGCTTGGATTCCAGTGCGGACTGCTCTCAGGCATACCGCTTTCTTGCAATTCCGCGATTGAAGGTATAAATTCATTTGTCAGAAAAACCGGAGCGGAAATAAGTTTCCATGGAAACAGGAGACTCCACGCTACGGCAAATCCCGGGCGGCTACTGATAAAAAAGGAGAAGATCAGAATGAAATATCAGACAACTCTCTTTGGACAGCTTATAGAAATAGGGGGCAAAACACCGAACGCGCACGTCGTCCAGCTAGGCAAAAACATAAAGATAACGTGCTCCATAAGCAGGGAGCTTGCAACGGAGCTCGCCCCCAGCCTCTATCAGATTATCGGACTCGATGGAGAAGCGGAAAGCGACGGAGAGCAGATAATAAGCTTCAAGGCTTCCTCCATCTCCCCCTATAAAGGCAGAGATCCCGGAGTCTCTCCATTGCAGGGTCTGAAAGACATGGGAGCCGGAAAATATTACGATGGCATAAATCCGCTCGACTATGTGGCGGAGGCAAGAGGAAGACTCAAGCATGCCTGATCTCATCCTTATTGATACCAATATTCTTATATGGGGCGTTCAAAAGAAAGCCAGACCCGGATACGAAGAGATGATAGCAAAGGCGGATCGGTATTTTCAAACTGTGCCGAAAGAGACAACTTTTATAATATCAAGCATAGTCCTCGGCGAATTCCTGCGACAATTTCCAGAAAAGGACGCGCTGTCATATTCCTTTGAAATATGCTCTAAAATGCATGTTGTCCCCTTCGATGTCGCTTCCGCTCTGAAAAGCAATAGGATATTCAGGGAGCAGTTCCCAAAGTTCAAAGGTAAATACAGACACAGCAATCTAAACGATGATTCGCGGATAGCTCTGCTTGCCGACATAAACATAATTGCATCCGGACTTGTCCATGGTGCGACAAAAGTTGTTTCGGAAGATGCTCTGTTTCTCGACATGGCAAGACCATATTTTCCTGTTGTAATGAGACTGCCGGAAACTCCGCCGACTCAGCCCGATCTGCCGATCCCTTCATAAGTCCGGATGAGGCCAAAACTGAATACGATATAAGGTCGCCCCTATGCTCACACGCCGCGAAAATTCGCCATACTGGTACGCCGTCCTATGGATGGACGGCAGAAAGGTCTGGCTATCCACAAAATGCCAGTCCCGGCGCGATGCTCTCGCCATCCATGAGGAAATCCGCAGGCGATACCAGGAACGCAGGCGACAGCAGTCCATAGCCCGTCTGCTGGGTGAAAAACCGCGCATCTCGAAGCCTCTGCCCCTCAAGGATGCAATGCGGAAATACTGCAAGGTCAACTCCGCATTCTCCGAATCAGGCATCGCCGTGTTCGCGAAATTCGCAGATTCGCGGAATCCGCACGAGGACATCGCGGAAATCAGCTCCGACGACGCGATCCGGTACCTGGACTCGCTCAAAGGATCCCCGAAGACCTACAACAACCACAAATCAGCCCTTTCGCAGATATGGCGGTGTCTCGCCCCCTATTCGGACATCTCCGAGAACATCTGGCTGAAAATCCCGAACCGCCCACTCGGAAAGAGCGTCGTTCATTTCCGCCCGTTCAGCGACCGGGAAATAGCAAGGATTATAAATGCGGTGCCGTCCCCGTGGAAGGAGGCGTGCATAATTGCGAAATTCACCGGACTGCGCAAGAAGGATGTCTTCGAGCTCCGCTGGCAGAACATCGCGAAGGGCTCAATCACCCTGATTCCTGCAAAGACAAGCCGCACGAACCGCGCCGTCTATATCCCGATACCCCCCGAGCTTGTCAGGCTTCTGAAGTCACTTAAAAACGGGTCGGAGAAAGTTTTCCCGGGTGTCGCCTACGAGTCCGGAGCGTTCCAGAAAAAAATCCAGGACTGCCTGAAATCGCTGGACATCGGGGACACCCGCGAGGGCAAGGCTGGATTCCATTCGTTCCGGGCATCATTTGTGACGCGCCTGGAGTCCGCCGGGATTCCCCGGCATGTGGTCCAGGGGATAGTCGGGCACAGCTCCCCGGCGATGACGGAGCTATATTCCCACGACCGCGAATCGGCCAAAAAGATACTGAATATTTGGTAGCATTATGGTAGCAATTGAAAACATCCGCTCTAAAAGCCTGTGTTTCGACTCCCGCCGCCTCCACCATCTTTCATAGTGCGTAGCCCTTAAAAATCTGATAAAATCGCACTGGGGACTGGTAGCATTATCGGGAGCATAAAACGCTATCTGTCGTCCCCAAACCAGAGCTGTCTTTCAAGCTCGTTTGAAAATAGGATCGTCTTGCCGTCAAGAAATGACTCGTTGCCACATGATAGCAGGACAAAGTAATATTTGCGCGTCCGGCTGACTCTTAGATCCTTTAGCCACTCGTAGCGCGTGTGCATGTCTATCAGTGCCAGTATGTTATTATAGATGCGTCGGTCTGCCTTGCGCTTATGGTATGCCGCCTCTGTGTATATCCTAAAACTTTTCGGGTACACATAGTCAACATCATGAATGTCAGAGGCTGGCGTAATGTCCAGTCCCCATATCGTATTCGGAATGAGATGATAAAACCAAGCTGCCCACCCTACTGTTGAACCTACACCATTGCAAAGACGGACGATCTCTGCTGGATTCTCGGTCGCAAGTCGCTGAAACTCGTCAGATAGTTCAAGTCCTTCGTATTTTTCAGCGGTGAACTTTTTCATTTCCAAAGCTTTCCTTTTATCCAGCTCCAAGCCTTATATGCCCATGACTTCGCCTTTTCCTGATTCTCTGGCTTGCTGATCCACTTCTTGCCTTCGTCGAGCGCCTTGTCTTTTAGATCACTCATGTTGCACCGTCTGCTCGCTGAGTATATCGTTATCGCCTAGCACT
>DYRK01000481.1 GCA_020718785.1 Desulfatirhabdium butyrativorans
GGCTTTACGGAAATAAGCCATTGCCTCGCGTATATTTCCTTTTTTCACAGAAGCGATCCCCAAATTATTATAAGCCGCCGAATCATCTCCTTTGATGCGTAATACTTCCTGAAAATGGGCAATTGCCTCGTCGGTCTTTCCTTCACGGAAAAGCAATGCGCCCAAATTGATATGAGCATCCGTATAATCCGGATTCAGTTTCAGAGCTTCGAGATAATGTCTCACAGCCTCGTCTGCTTTTCCCTGCTTTTCCAGAATATATGCCAGATTATTATGCGGTCTTGCCAGACCCGGATTCAGTTGCAGCGATTTGAGATAATAGCGGGCCGCCTCATCCGATTTCCCCTGTTCTTCCAACGCCGTCCCCATATTATTGACAAATCCGGCATGATCGGGCTTCAATCGCAAGGCCTCGGCGTAATGGACAATCGCTTCATCAAGCCGTCCCTGCTGCTGTAAAATAATTCCCATATTATTGTGAACCATGCAGTTGTTTTCTGTTACTGCCAAAGCCTGTTCGAACAGTTTCATGCTGTTGTTCCAGTATCCTGCCTGCACCCAGGTGATACCCATCATCAAAGAAAATATGACTCCGCTCAAAGCCGCAAGCAGCGGTTTTCCATAATTAGTTTCAGACAGCAGATCGGGAATGCTCCATGCTGCCATAACAAATAAACCGATGAGCGGTATGTAGGTGTAACGGTCTGCCATGGACTGCAATCCCACCTGTACCAGTCCGATAACCGGCACAAGTGTTCCCATATACCAGAGCCATCCCGCAATCAGATACGGTCTTTGCCGCGTTTGCCGAATAACCAATCCGGATATGCACACAATCAGTATAACCGCAGCCGCTGTTTTCCATATCTGCGGCATTCCGGGATGAGGATACAGAAAAGTAAGTTTCGAGGGACAGAGCATTTTCTCGATATAAGCCATGTATGAAACCATCGAATTTGCGATTCTGACATCCAATGGATATGCTGCCAAAGACTTTACCGCGCCGCCGCTTTTCTGTGCAAAAACAGTTATAACAGCCGACAATGCCGAAAAAATAAAAAACGGTATTTTTTCCAATATGACTTGTCTGCGAATGCCTTTTTTCAAGCGGTCAAGGGGCCAGTAATCCAGCAGGAGCAATAAACAGGGCATTGTCACGAGCATCGGTTTTGCCATGAGTCCGAGGATAAAAAACAACAAAGCCGCCAGATAGGGTTTTATTCCCGGAGACTCGGCATAGCGGCTGTAATATAACAAAGTGAGAAAGAAAAAGAAAGTGCTGAGTACATCCTTGCGCTCCGCGACCTGTGCCACAGATTCCACATGAAGCGGATGAAGAGCAAACACTGCCGCGACAAAAGCACTTTTCCATATCGCGCCCGTCGTGTTTCCGAGAAATAAAAACAGCAGGATGCTGTTGATAATGTGAAAGATCACATTGCTCAGATGATGCCTGCCCGGGTGCAGTCCGTAAAGTTCGATGTCCGATATATGAGACAGCCATGTGAGCGGGTGCCAGTTTGCCCCATAAGTCGCGGTAAATGCCCATGCGACGGTTTTCCATGTCAGCCCTTTCTGTATGTAGGGATTCTTCGTAACATAAACATCATCGTCATAATCAATAAATTCATGATGTCTGACCTGCCAATACAGGGAAAGTGTTGCTATCATAAGGAACAGACATATCAGAAATTCGGGTCTGATATTCAAATTTGCTTTATTATTCCAGTTCAAACAGCCCGTATCCTCCCGTATTGAATCTCGATTTTAAATGATTTTTCAGAAAGTTGTCAAGAACTGTCCGAGCTTCGACACTCTCGAAATTGTCTCCTGACCATTGTTTAAAAAGATCATGACGAATCAGAAAATGCGTGATGCCTTTTTGTTTGAGAGAGTACATGATTTTTCCCGGCGATTCTGCTGCTTTTATCATTTTTCGGAAAGGTTCTGTATCACTTGTCATTTCACGGTCGCTGTAATAAATGCGGTTTCCCAGAAAAAAACACAGAATTTTTGCAGTTTCCGGAAGACTGCTGTTGATAAACCGAACCGCAGGATACTCCGGTCGGTATTTCCCGATATAGTTATCCCGGCTTATTTTTCCGCTAATGTAAGGTATGGGATCAACATACCCGAATTGATCCGATATGTAAACAGCATTCATGCTCATTACGGCACATACAGCCGTAATCGTGATCGTTTTATATAATATTCCGCGCTTACCGGGATATCGCGTGTTTAAAAATGTGCATATTTCTTTCAAACCCAGCACAGACAGAATAACAAGGGGCGGAATGATCGGCGCGGCATATCGGATCCGCATATCGGTTCTGACAAATACGAAGATCAGAAACAACACTGCAAAAGCAAGCAGAAATTTTCTTTCAGCCATGATCTTCGGCTCTCGGTTTTCTTTTCTGGGAAGAAAGGCGAAAAAAGGGAGGAAGAACAATAGGGGATTCAGTTTTCCGTCAAAATATTTTACGCTGTCATCCTGTCCCTGAAAAAAAATTCTTATCGGTATCAGAAGGATTTCCCACCAGCTTTCATTATAAAGGATACTTCTCTGAACAAAATGGCTGATTCGTACCGGCGCATCCGCTATTTCTGCCGCGGTTTTGGGATTGAAAAAATTATCGTATAGGGGGAAAAGCGGGTTGCCGATCCAGATGTAGTTTCTGGTCATCCACGGCGAAAAAACAGCCATTGCCACAATGAAGAAAATCGCAGCATATCCCAATCCCTTGTAAATACAATCGGCTTGCGATCTTTTTGAGTTGCTTAAATTACATTTTAGCTCCGGAGTGCTGAAATGCCAATTTTTATAAGATAGGTTTAGCACAATCAACGGAATAAAGAGCGTCAAAAGAAAAAGTACAATCAGCCCGTTGTATTTTGTTCCGAGCGCGAGTCCGCAGCAGATTGCGGATATGATGAGAAATCGCAGATAAAAGCCCTGTTCAGCCCATTTCAGAAGGTAAAGAAGAGATGCGGCAGAAAAGAAAATCAGTCCGAGGTCAACATACGCAGTCGTGGACAGTTTCACGATAACCGGAAGTGAAAGAAAAAATAGGACTCCGAACAGGGCATATAGAATATCTGCCCGTTTTTTCAGATAGTTGAAGATCAAAGCCGCGGTAAAGAGTGCGAAAGAAAAATGGATAAAATTCGGGATAATATCGTTTCCGAAATAAAGGGGAATCAGGTACAGCATATCAATATTCATGGGATAATAAGAAAATTCTATATCCGGAATCTCGTACATACCGCCGTGTTTCAGGTAAAGTTTGGGGACTGCGAGATGATGTGCCAGTGCATCGCGGCTTACGGGCGGAACGCAGGAAAGAAGAATAATACATCCGATCACCGCGATCAGACATATAATTATCAGGGTTTTCAAACAGAGATTTTTTCTGGAATTTTTTTTCATCCACTGGGTCTTCATTTTTTGTTGGTTCAAGTCTCTGACTTGAACCTTGCTGACCTTATGACAACTCTGTTGTCAAACCCGAACTGAGTTCGGTTAATGTCAGGACGGTTCAAGTCAGGAGACTTGAACCAACTAACGATTCTTACCACCGTCATATAAATAATGCACAAAAAAAAGCGGGAAAAAGCTTTGATGCCCTTTCCCGCGCTGTTTAACACTTACATAAAGTTACATTACGATTACGGTTTCGGACCTTCGGTGATAGAGCCGGCAGAATCGGAACTGAACAGTTTTTCTCCGGAGCCGTGAACAGATGTCAGACTCAAGGTTGACATAAGTCCGTCAACAGTCATTACAACATTGTCAGACTGTTTGTAACCGGCAGATTTGATTTTATCCAGGCCGCCGTCTTTAAGATCGGCGGTCGAGAAGTCTGCAAAATATGCCTGGCAAGCTGTGTAAGCATTTTTCAAGTCAGATTTTGCCGTGCCGTCATAGCCTCTCCGACGATAAGCCAGAAAGTTGGGGATGGCGATGGCTGCCAGAATACCGATAATCGCGATAACGATCATGAGTTCGATCAGGGTGAAACCTTTTTGGTTA
The DNA here is from genome assembly GCA_020718785.1 of Desulfatirhabdium butyrativorans. Taxonomy (GTDB): domain Bacteria; phylum Desulfobacterota; class Desulfobacteria; order Desulfobacterales; family DYRK01; genus DYRK01. The sequence goes on from DYRK01000481.1 coordinate 4,034, forward strand.
CTTCCTCTTAATTTTTGTATCATTTTGAAATCTCCTTTTCTAAAAAAAGAATTGCTTTTTTGTTGTCCGCCACTGAAAAAATTATTACATTAATAATACATCCCAAATTTCCTTACCGCCCCCTTTCATATTTCTTTTTTCAACCAAAACTTTTCATTCTTTTATATCAGACGAGATTTTATGCTGTCAAGACTTTTTTTTAAAGGATTACTTTTTAGTAAAAATTATATGCTTTCTTTTCATTCATCCTCTGTTAAAATATAAAGCAAGTTTCATGCCAAATAATACAGAAATACCCTATTCTTATGATAACCATCTTATATTAATAAGAAACATTTTTTTTAACCCGAAAAACGGTGTTGAGATCAACCCTGAAAAATAGTCCGGAGTTTACATTTTTTGTAAACAGTTAAACTATTGAATTTACAGTAAATTTAAAATTGACTATTTTTTTATGATTCAAATCAATATGTTAGGTGTTTACATTTTTTGTAAACTGTTTCCGTTTTTTGTAAACATTAACTGTTGAATTTTTCCACATGAGGATGCTGATATGGCGGGATGTGTCCTGAA
>DYRK01000482.1 GCA_020718785.1 Desulfatirhabdium butyrativorans
GCACCCTGAATCTGCGTCCGGCTGTGTAACATCAGTTATCATATTGAAATTAAAAACTTACATTACGCACCTGTCATTCATGGGAAAGCAGGAATCTGTAAAAAACATGGCTTCCAGCTTTCGCGGAAATGACAGCGGAACCGGAATCAGTACCGACGCACAGTCTGCCGGACGAGTTATGAATATCTGAGGTTAGCACTTCCGAATCCGATATGCAAGCATTTATTTGTTTCAGAATCTGAAATCCGGATAAAAAAGTACGCGAGATACCGTTTTTTTAAAGAAAAATTAAATTTGTAAGCCCGCGGACTTTATGTGCCTCCGATATCCCGATATCCTTCTTGACAATTTTTTCTGTCAAATGTATTCTTCCCGCCGTCATAATCTGCGCTTCTGTGAAACGCCAAAAACTTAAAACAGACGCAAACCGTTTTGCCGATAAGTACCTGTGCAATAATTCTGTAACATTTTTTTTGACCTGAAGCCGCTTTGAATCAGACATTAGAAGCTTAGAATTATGTTACAAAACTTTTGCACAGGTACTTAAAACGATTTGCAAAACCATTTTACGGCAGATTTCAAAAGCGCAGGTTATGACGGTGCCGGGCATATTAATGACGCCCTTCGGATATGGACTCAGATCATGTTGAAAATATTGGGAAAAATTACTAACAGTCTTGTGTATCAGTTGATTTTCACTGTGGGCATGACCCTGCTCGTCAGCGTCTCCACATGGGCATATTTCAATATTGATTATCAGAAGAAAAATGTTATGGACAGTATTGTGGAAGGAACGGACAAACTCAGCAGCACCATACGCCTCGGAACTCATTATTCCATGATGCTCAATTCAAGAGATGATATCAATCAGATCATCGTCAATATCGGCAAACAGGAGGAAATCAGGTATATCCGTATTTACAACAAATCCGGTCAGATAAAATTTTCAAACCGAGCGGAAGAAGTTGACCGGATGACCAATATCAAAGCAGAAGCCTGCGATATCTGCCACAGAAGCGACCCGCCCGCGGTGAAATTGGATATAAGCCGGAGAATACGGATATTTGACGATCATGAGGGATATCGTCTGCTGGGCATTATCAGCCCCATTTACAATGAGCCGGGATGTTCCGCGGATTCATGTCATGTCCATCCTCAGGGCAAAAAAATTCTGGGCGCGCTGGATGTGGTGGTATCTCTGGAAAAAACAGACCGCGAAACCCTTGTTTTCGAGGAAGGCATCATCATTTTGGCTATGTCTGTATTTGTTATGAGTTCCGCCGTCATTTTTATTTTTGTGCTGAAATTTGTCAATCATCCCATAAAAAAACTGATAGAAGGAACTAAGCGGATATCCAGGGGGGATTATTCTGAAAAAGTTCTTATACCGCAGAACAGCGAACTCGAAGAACTTGCCGCGGCTGTCAATCAGATGGGAAAAGAGATCGGTCAGAAGCAGGCTGAACTGAACAGGAAGAAAAATGAATACCAGAATCTGTTCGAATTAGTTCCGTGCATCATAACGGTTCAGGACAGAAATTACAGGCTGATCCGCTACAACCGGCAGTTTGCCGAAAAATTCGATCCCAAACCCGGGGATTACTGCTTCTGCGCGTATAAAGGACGCAAAAAAAAATGTCTGGTATGTCCGGTAGAAAAGACATTTGAAGACGGAACTTCCCATTACAGCGAAGAAAGCGGCATTGACAAGGACGGCGAGCAGAAATACTGGATTGTGAAAACATCGCCCCTGAAAGACGAGAAGGGCAATATCATTGCTGCAATGGAAATGTGCATAGATATCACGCACAGAAAGATGCTCGAAGAGGAACTGGAAAAATCGGAAAAGAAATACTATGCTATTTTCAACAATATCCCGAATCCTGTGTTTGTACTGGATACGGAGACTTTTCAGATTCTTGACTGCAATGAGAGTATGCGGACAGTTTACGGCTATGCCTACCGCGAGATGATGAACCGTTCTTTTCTTGATCTGTTCAAGCCCGAAGACAGGGAACACTATGCAGGGGAAATCAAAATCGCCGCGGTTATCAGTCAGGCAAAACAGGTCAGCAAAGACGGCAGAACCATGTTTGCGAATATCCGTATTTCTCCCACCGAATATCTCGGGCAGAAAGTGCTTCTGGTGACCACCAGCGACATCACCAAGCGTCTTGAAGCCGAGCAGCAGCTCCATCATGCCAGCAAGATGGCCACTCTGGGCGAGATGGCAACCGGTGTGGCTCACGAACTGAATCAGCCTCTTACCGTCATCAATACGGCAAGTTCTTTTCTGATGAGAAAGATGAATCAGATGGGCATAGAAGATGATGATCCCATCTATACCATGACTCAGAAAATCGGCAAAAGCGTTGACCGCGCTGCCAAAATCATCAATCACATGCGGCAGTTTGCCAGAAAATCCGATATGAAATCAGAGAAAACAGAGATCAGCACTGTTCTTGAAAAAGCTGTGGACATGTTCAGCCAGCAGCTGAAAATCCGGGGAATAGAAATAGTGTATGATATTCAGAAAGATATCCCCCCGATCATGGCGGACCCGGACCGTCTGGAACAGGTTTTTGTAAATCTTCTGATCAATGCAAGAGATGCTATTGAGACAAAATACAAAACCGAAAAAACCGGCGAAAAAAAGATCATTTTAAAGACCATATCCGAAAATGGCAGCGTAACTGTTGAAATCAGCGACACAGGCACCGGCATTCCCGACGCCATAGCAGATAAGATATTCGAGCCTTTTTTTACCACAAAAGAAGTGGGAAAAGGCACAGGAATCGGACTTTCCATCAGTTACGGCATAGTCAAAGATTTCGGGGGAGACATCCGGGCAATTCCGGGGCGAAAAGAGGGAGCCTGCTTTGTGATAAAATTTCCGGAAGCGCGCATACAGTCTGAACCCTGATTGTTACTGTAAAATCTTCCGCAACGCGGCTATATTCTCATCCTCATCAAACACAGCCCGCACCGGAATCTCAAAACCGGCAATCCGGTCGCTGTGTATCATTCCTGTCCGAACTTTCAGAGACAGTTCATAACAGAGGCACGCCGCCGGCGTGCCCCTACTTCGCAATACATATTTCTCAATGCTTTCCCCCGCAGGATCAATGATCCAGTATTCTCCCACGCCGGCAAGCCCGTAATCTGCAAATCTGTCTGTCCTGTCAGTGTTCTCCGTACTCGGCGAGATCACCTCGGCAATGAAATCCGGCGGAGGAAATTTCATCTGGCCTTTTTTGAACAGATCGGATTTTGCCCGTGAAAAAAAACATACATCCGGCTCGTAGTCATTTAGTGAGAAACAGGTCAGAATTTTCTCATGTCCTGCAAAACCGAGGCGATGCAGCGAGACATAAGATTTCAGAATCGTGTAAAGCAATCCTGAGGCATTATTGTGTTCGATTTTCACAGGGGAGTGAATCACCGCCTCTCCGTTGATAAACTCTGCTTTCTGATCTTCCTGAATTTCCTGATAAAAACGCTGCCGCATCATATTCTCATCGTTTACAGTGTCCTGAAGCTGTTTCAGATACAGGTTCAGCTTAGGCGAACTGACAACAGGTTCCAAAATACTTTCCATGAATCTTATTCCTTTTTTTTCAAGACCCGAAATATGACGGCGGCGCAAGCTGCAGCTGATACCGCTTTACATTCCGGTAAAGTTTTGCTTCTGTTACGATATAATTTCCGAATTGACGATTGCACATCCCGGTCAATATCCTGCCGAGCCGTATGCTCCGGCTCCGTACCTCCTCCGAGCGTGAGAGCTATTCCATGTTTTATGACTAAAGGATACAGATGCGACACACCCACACGGTCCCCGCCGTATTCGCTCCACCAGACAGAGACAAAACTGTTCAGAGTTTCAATGGGTTCATTGGATATAAAAGAGGCTGCACAGGCTTGTCCGGCTTTTGCTTTCGAAGGAACCGCTCCTTTTGCGATCAGACGGTCATGGATTTCCAGCAGCCTCTGGCGCAGATCGTTTCTTTCGTCCCGAATCTGCTCCAGTTCATGGCAGACAATATCCAGAAGATGCGTCGCCTGTTTCAGAAGGAACTGATCGTGTGAGGAATCCGTGCTTCTTTCTCCTGAAATCTCTTTTGCAGCAAAATAATTTCTGACCAGCGCACGCTGAACATTCCATGCGAGATCATCGCCAAAGGCTTTGACGACCATTAAATAGCCTGATTCAGTAAGGAAAATCATTGAACCGCGGTGTCCGCCTTTTTGGTCGTCCGTTAAAGGGACGACCAAAATTTCAGACCACTCTTTATAGGTAACTTCAAAGTAATCCTCTGTTTCAATAAGCTGGCTTTTATTTCGATGAAATGATTTCCGAGCAGTGCCTTCAGGACGTTCATGCAGTTCATCCGCCATCCTGAACGTGATCACCGGCTGCCCTTTGTATTCGATTCGTTCCACAATTTTGCCCATGATATTTACAACATTTTTATCATACATTGTTCATCTCCTATAATATAATATTTCTCGTTCCCAAGCCCCAGCTTGGGAACGCACCTGCCGGGGAAGCCCCGGCTTCCCGTGACGGGAGACGGCCCGAAGCCGGGGCTTCGGGCGCAAGTGC
>DYRK01001189.1 GCA_020718785.1 Desulfatirhabdium butyrativorans
GTCAAATCATCATTATCCTCATCTTCCAAAGCATCCGAAGGATCCAAAGGATTCAGACCATGCTCGATTTCCCAATCATCGGGAATCTTATCATTATCATTGTCGTCGTCGTCCACATCTTTGATAAGATCGTTATCCGAATCCGTGTCCTGAGCCCGGGTCACAATGGTGTAATCCATACCGCCTGCCAGTTCGCTGTCAATGAACTGTGAGACAGAAAAGTGGTATTCACGCGAAGTGCCGCTGCCCGGCATGGGTTTGAAGGCATCCACACGCATTGTTACCGCCTGTGTTTCTTCAGGATTCATCGGAATAGCGATTATCTTTGCCGGTGTTCCGAGCAACTGAACTTCCGTACCGCCCAGCAGTCTGATATTCTCACCTTTGGCTCCGGAAGCCTTCCAGCTTTCAAAAACCGCTCCGAGATCAACCGCTGCTTTTGCGCCTTCGGGGGTGACAAGATTTTCTTTTTCATCAAATACAAGATCAACACTTGCCTTCTCGGTTTTGAAGTTGACAACATTCACCTGAAATTTTTCCGTAACATTGTTCAGCAATCCGACCACATCAAAGTTACGCCATGCGATGTTGTTGTTTTTACGGGCATTTTCAAGGGCATTCGATATTTCGGGAAAAGCTATCGGGTCCGAGTCGTTCAGCAGACGCACATAGAAACAGTAATGACCCGGATTCGGAATGCTGCCTTTTTCCCAGAGAATCGAAACAATTGTTTCTTTGCCCGCTTCAAGTTCGGGAATCACGGTTTTGCCTACAGGACTCCATCCTTTGGGCCAGCCGCTTCCCAGAGAGGCATTGATCCTGTGAACATCAACGGTTGTGTTCTTCGCTGTCAGACTGCCTTTGTTTCTCACACGGACATAAACATAGTTATCGTGTCCGTATTTGACCGTCTGATAAGCAAGCCCGCCGTCATTCTGATTGCGTACCCAGACATCCGGGCTGGTCCAGATATTCTGGCTTACCGTATTGGGTTCGACCCCGGCATCAGGAGCAGGATCTGCAA
>DYRK01000483.1 GCA_020718785.1 Desulfatirhabdium butyrativorans
GCTTATGCAGGGTTGATTTTCTTTGTGGCGATGGCTGTTTTTTCTTTTTGGGGGCAGAATGGCTTTTGCAGTAATAGGAATGCCGATAATGGTCTGAAATTGAAATCTGTTTATCCCTCTCTTGAGGAGTTGGGAAAAGATTTTGAAATAATGCTGACAGGAAGCGGGTTTGATGAGAATACAAAAGGTTCAATGTCATTAGATATTGGAAATAAAATGAAAATCATTGGCTCTATAGAGACAGTATCTCCTGCATGGGACATTTCGGTAGTCGGAAATCTTGCCTATGTAACATGTGGCAACCAAGGAGTGAACACTGCCGGTTCCGTATGGAACGGTTTACAAATCATAGATATAACTGATCCATCAAAACCCGAACTACTTGGCTCTTTAGATACTCCGGCACATGCTAATGATGTGGATGTTGTCGGGAATATTGCTTACGTCACATGTGGCGGTTATTATGACCCAAAATGGAACAGCTTGCAAATTATAGATGTAAGCGACCCACATAATCCGAAATTAATGAGTTCTGTGGAGACACCGGATAATGCTGATCATGTCATAATAGTCGGAAAAAAGGCATATTTGGAAAGTGGAAATCATTTTCAGGTAATAGATATAAGTAATCCATCAACACCAAAAACTATCGGAGCTGTGGAAACGGGTTTATTTGGTATCGCAATGATTGAGGATAAACCCTATGTGTCAGATGGAGCGGTGGTCGGAAATCTGGCGTATATAACAGATGGAGATATGGATGAACACAATTTATCAGTAAACAGGCTGAAAATAATAGATTTAAGTAACTTCTCCGATCCAAAGGTGGTAGGATTTACAGATATTATTGGAGTTGATTTTGGTAAGATAGCAGTATCTGAAAATAAGGCTTATGTTCCATATTCTTTTCGGACAGGTGGGGGAGGACTACATATAATAGATATAAGTATTCCCTCGAAACCTGTAACTGTTGGATCTGTGAATACGGGCGTCACCAACGGCATCGCTGTTGTTGAAAATAGAGCTTATGCGGTTTGCGGCGATTATATAAATTATATGAATAATGGATGGAGCGGATTACAAATTATAGACATAAGTAATGCCTATAACCCCAATCTGCCCGGCAATATAGGTGTCCCGCTCAATCTGGGTTATCTATATGATGTTAAAATAATTGAAAATACAGCATATATAACAAGCGATTTTGATTTTCAAATTGTTGATGTGAGCAATCCTGTCAAACCCGTTGTGATTGGCTGGACAGATTTATCTTTAGGGGGTGATTGGATAGAAATATATAAAAACAGAGCCTATATAAGAGGATGGGATAATATTGAAATTATAGATATAAGCAATCCGAGTAATCCCGAAAATATAGGTTTAGTGGATATCCCTGCTTCCGGGATTGCTTTTATAGAAAATATTGCTTGTATAATAAGCGGTGATGAATTAAGTTTTATAGGGATAAGTAATCCGTCAAACCCTGAATACATTAATTCTGTAAGCCTTCCTGGCAGCGCTATAGCAATTGAAGTGGATAAAAATATTGTTTTTATCGGATATGGGGTAGGCAATGATTTTCATTATGGAGGACTCCAGCTTATAGATGTGAGTAACCCATCAAATCCGAAATTCCTCGGTTATGTAGATATTACGGTTGAAGCAGCAGAAGTAAAAGTAGTCGGAAATATTGCCTATGTTGCAGGCGGTATGGGAGGTTTTCATATTATAGACATAAGTGATCCCTTATATCCTGAAATTATCTCTTCAGTTCCGACACAATATGTTGCTGTTGATTTTGAAATAGTCGGCGAACTGGCTCATGTTATAGATTGGGAGGGCGGTTTACAAACAATAGATATCAGTAATCCTTTGTCACCTATAACTATTGCTTCTATGGATATGCCCGGCCGTGCCAGTGGGATTCAGGTGGTTAATAACATTGCCTATATAACAGATTGGGGAAAAGGTTTGATTATTGTGCCTGTACCGTTTCAAAGTAAATCCCTTGTGATAAACAACGAAACAAATATCTCTGTCACTTTTCCTGAAGTTCGGATTCCCGGTCACTACACCCTGAGAGTGTTTAACGGAAAAGAATATGACGAGTTGCCCGGCGCTGTCACCTTTGTTCCTCCTGAAGAATCCTATCTTTTGGACACCAAAGCCATTATTGTCGCGGGCGGCGGGCCCGATGCTCCCGGAAATATTTGGAAAGAAACGCAGGCATCAGCCGATTATGCTTATAAAACGCTTCTTTATCAGGGTTATACGGCAGAAAGCATTTATTATCTCAGTTCGGATACGGATTCTCCCGATGTGGACGGAAATGCCGCATACGAAAGTCTGTCTTATGCTCTCAGAACATGGACCAAACAGGACCCGCCGGCAACGGAACTTCTGCTGTTTTTTATAGATCACGGTGAGACAGGCGGCTTTTTTATCAACGCAAAAGAAAAACTCAGAGCAGATGAACTGAACAACTGGCTGAATGAGTTGCAAAACGCTTTGCCCATACCCGTAACATTCGTCTATGATGCCTGTTATTCCGGAACATTTGTTGAGCAGATAAAGCAATCGGACAAAGGAAAGGAACGTATTGTCCTGACCAGCACATTGCCGAATCAGCAGGCTTATTTTCTGGATCAAGGAACCCTGACATTTTCTTATCAGTTCTGGAATTCTGTTTACAACGGCAACGGAATAGGCGAGGCTTTTTCCCAAAGCAGAATGCAGATGGAACCCCGCCAGAGCGCAATGATTGACGCAAACGGAAACGGGATTCCGAATGAACCGGAAGATGAAACTTTAGCAAAGGGGTTACAAGTCCGCAGAGGATACAGACCCGTGATTGATATACCCTATATTTATGATTTTTTGGACATACAAAATCGGGGCAATGAAGAAACGTCGGCAAAATTATGGGCAGGGGTGAGTTATGCGGATGAGGATACGGAAATCAGAAGGGTATGGGCGATTATCACTCCTCCGGATTTTGCTCCCGAATCTTCTGATGTTCCGATTACCGATCTTCCCACCGTAGAACTTCAGAATACGGATAACAGCAGCGTTTATGAAGGTGTTTACGATAAATTTACGGCAAAAGGAAAATATGCTGTCAGTATTTATGCAATGAATGACAAAGGCGTTTATTCTTTGCCGAGACAGACCGCTGTTATCAAATCGGCAGATTATATTGACAGCATTTCCGAACCGCAGGTTCTGGAAGGTGAAAATTCTGCAAGACTATGGGCAAAAGTGAACTGCAAGGACAGCACAATCACTCAGGTGAGAGCAGAGATTACTTATGCGGATAAAACTGACGAACTGCTTCTTGAAGACTCTGACGGAGACTGCATTTATGAAAATGTATTCAATTATTTCAACAAAGAAGGCACATATATTGTCGCCGTTTATGTCCGGGACGCAGACGGAAGAGAATCATCTCAGGCAACAACGGTGACTTACAAAAAAACGAGTGTAAAAACAGATGAATATGAAGATGATGACACACTCAGCGGGGCGAAAGTTGCTGATATAAACAGCGATATTCTGCAACATCATAATTTTCATGATGCGGGAGATGAGGACTGGGTAAAAATTTTAGGAAATTCCGGAACAACTTATACCTTTAAAGTGAGCAATCTGAGCATCATTTCAGATGCGGTTATCGAAGTTTACGATATTGACGGCAGAACGCTGTTAAAACGCACGGAAAATCAGAACACTGCCGGAAAAGAAACTTTTCTGTACTGGGACTGTCCGAAAGAGGGAATTTACTATATTAAGGTGAAAAATCTGAATCCGGACTATTTCGGAGAAAACACAAAATATGATTTCAGAGTCTATCAGCCGACCGCTCCCCCTCAGCCCGGAGAAATTAACGGTATCATAAGCGATGCCTTCTCCGGTGAAATGATTGCAGATGCAAGAATCACGACCGACGCCGGCGGAACCGCTCTCAGCCGCCCCTCAAGCGGGGCTTATACTGTTGTTCAGGAGGTAGGCAACTTTTTTATGAACGTGGAAGCCTGCGGATATGAACCGATAGTAAACGAGCCGGTCTCTGTGAAAGAGAGCGTAACTTCCACCCGGAATATCTCACTGACACCTGCTGACGGCGGCGCAGGTTTTTCGATACCCGGAGGACTCTGCATCAAAGCAGTTATTCATACCGTTGAAAAGGGTCCGGTCGGAGCCGTATGGAAACAGGGCGGAGAGGGAAATACCGAGCGGGGCGACCGGGTGATCTGGGGCTATTTTTATGCTGATCCGAAGGATGTTTCGTGGGGAAGCGAAAACAATCCCGAACTGTTTGTCAAAATCTGGTTTGACGCGGGCGGCAGGATTGATGTCAATTATTTCCATGTTTCCGTGCCGGATATAGATGTTTATTCGGATTATCTGTATGACGGCATCTCCGGTGAAAAAGGCACTGCCACCCTGAGCCGGAGATATATCCGGCATTATTATGAAAACGGTGAAAGCGGCTCTGATGAGCAAAATGAAGACGGAAATCCGCTGGCAGACGATTCGCCGAAAGGCAATCCCGCAGGCAGCCAAGTCATCAGCAATCTCAGAATCGGCGCT
>DYRK01001190.1 GCA_020718785.1 Desulfatirhabdium butyrativorans
GCCGAAAGGCAATCCCGCAGGCAGCCAAGTCATCAGCAATCTCAGAATCGGCGCTTGTGCGATTCCAATAAAACCTGTCAATGATTCAAATGCTTGAACAGGTCTTCTATCCCCTTATTTGTTTCCTTCCAGTATTCCGCATAATCAGCCTTCAACCTCGGATGTTTCATGTGCGAGGGTTTATCCCTCATAGTCCCCACCGTGAGCCATAGATAAACAAGCCCATTTCGGACCCAAGCCAATTTATCCCATCTTTTTCGACCTGATGATTTCTGAATTTCTCTACTCATAGATATCACTGCGGCCGATGCCTGCGAACTGGTTCCGTTACTGAGTACAATATTAGACATATTTTCCTCCATTTTACCCTTTTGATCAAAAAATTTGAAAATAGGTGAAGGTGATTACTTCAGTCCGCCAATTGCTTTCATCATAAAACATATCGCTTTAAAAAGCCGAGTTAGTCAAAAGTTCTGAAAAATTTAAAAACCCGCATTGATCAACAATTTGGAAAAAAGACGATTACGGCAGTCCGTCAAAATACGTTCACAAAGCATATCGCTCTGAACCCCGCCTTTAAGTCAAAAATTTGAAAAAAAACGGCGGATATGAAACGCTCATATCCGCCGTCATTCCGCCCCGATATTCTTTTCCTACGATTCTTTCTCACCAGTTCGCAACCCGTTGCTTAACACCACTTCCGCATAATCAGCCTTCAACCTCGGATGTTTCATGTGCGAGGGTTTATCCCTCATAGTCCCCACCGTGAGCCATAGATAAACAAGCCCATTTCGGACCCAAGCCAATTTATCCCATCTTTTTCGACCTGATTTCTGAGGTTTTCCGCTCATATTTTCCTCCATCTTACCTTTTTGAGCAAAAGTTAAAAAAATAGATAAAGGTGATTATCACAGTCGCTGATTAATTTATCGCTCTGAACCCCGCCTTTAAGTCAAAAATTTTGAAAAAAAGATGATGACGACAGCCTGCCGAATCCCTTCACAAAGCATATCGCTCTGAA
>DYRK01001191.1 GCA_020718785.1 Desulfatirhabdium butyrativorans
AAAAAACACTTGACAAAGCTGTTCAGACGGTTTATCCTTTATTTATTTATAAAGAATTTGCTGTATTTCCGAAAAGGGTGTGACGGCACGGTGCCGTCACAGGTATGACGGGCGGCAGGGGCGCCATCCGGATAATCTGTTTTTTTTATTTGAATTATCCGGAGGTGTGTCATGCCGCAGACTTCAGAGCAGAATTTATCGGAAAACATCCCGCAGACAAATATCCCGTCACGGAACACAGGCTGTTCCGCATGTGCCGCATTTTTTTTTAAAACGCTTGACTTTTCCACAAAAAACAGAGAGTTTTGCTCAATCACAAGGAGTGTGAAAGATGGCTGCTTTGACTCTTGAAATACCGGAACTGATATTTTCTTTCATGCGGGTTACGCCGGAAATTTTCATTGAACAGATGAAATTAACTGCTGCGGCTGAATGGTATGAACAGGGGAGAATTTCTCAGGAAACAGCCGCCGGCATAGCAGGACTTGACCGCACGGATTTTCTTCTGGCGCTTGCCCGCATGGGAAAGGATTCTTTCAAAGTTGATTTCGATGATCTGGACAGGGAACTGAACCGTGAATAAATCGGCTGTCATCAATGCTTCTCCCCTGATTATCATGAGCCGGGGAGGGTTTACAGATCTTCTGCGCTGTTTTGCGGATGAAATAACAGTTCCCCGGCCCGTTGCAGATGAAATATCCGCACGGGGTTCAGATGATATAACTCTCAGAACTGTCAGAGAAAAATCATGGATTCATCTTGACAGGACAAGGGTTGTCATCCCGGAGATCATTGCCGCATGGGGACTCGGAATCGGAGAATCATCAGTTCTTGCTTATGCGCTTGCCCATCCCGGTGCCGAAGCGATTATTGACGATCTTCAGGGCAGAAAATGCGCTTCAAACCTGAATATTCCCGTAAGAGGAACTTTGGGAATTGTGCTGTCTGCAAAAAAAAGAGGGGTAATTCCGCAGGCCCGTCCGGTTATTGAAAAACTTCTTATGTCAGGCTTATATCTGTC
>DYRK01001192.1 GCA_020718785.1 Desulfatirhabdium butyrativorans
TTCTCAGCAAAACGACGGAGTTTCCGGCCGAAGGAAAAGAGTTTCAGCCCTTTTCTTTCTTTTGCGGAACGGAAAAGCTCATAAAAACTGCGGCTGAGTTCTTCCCGCACTGTCTTAGGAACCGCTCTGAGCTTTGACATGACTTTTTTGGCGGCATGAAGAATGCAGTTTCCGATGCGTGCGGAAGGAAAAAGCTTTTTCAGAGATATGACGGTGCCGGCGAATCCGTCGGTCAGAATACCCCCGGGCTCCCATGAAGGGTCATGTTCCGAAGCGGCCGTCCTGAATCGCTCACAGGAAGCCTCAAATGCCCCGGCACTCTTATCAAATCAAGGGTGTATCCGGGCAGCCGGATGACGCGTCCGGCGACAACGGTTGCCGGATATACCTTGTTTTTAAGGCAAAAGCTGTGTTTTTCATCTGCGATGAAGTACCTGGGAAGGGGCAGCGCACATCGGGTCAGAAAGGTCACAAGGCCGGTTTTGCCGACAGCACAGAGCAGACGCCGGATCGCCATCGGAGTTATATTCAGGAGTTCGGCGCACACTTCCAGGCTCAGCCCGCCTGAAGTTGCAAGCAGGGCTTTCTCCGCATCTTCAGGGCTCATGGACAGGCAGCGGAGAACAAAGCGGGGCAAAATTGTGAACACCGCCTTGCATTTCGTACATCGGACACGCCGGATCGGAAGACCGCTGAGGTGCAATCTGATGTAACCGGAATGCGGCGTAAGGGAGAAGCCGCCGCAGCAATAAGCTTTATGCTTTAGCTGAAAGCCTGTTGAAAGGATGAAAGCGACAACAGACCCGATAAGAGCCTTTCTGTCCTGAATAAGACGGAAATATGTGCTTTTATCGTTAAAATCCGCCGTTATTGTCCTGTTTTCTCTATTACGCCGACACATCATTGCCTCCTTTGTGTTATAATTCAGGGATGCATATCAGATATCGAAGATATTTGAAACAATTTTATTCAATTAATGTGCCATCCCAGCAGTTACCACTAAAAGCGGGGGAATGTGAG
>DYRK01001193.1 GCA_020718785.1 Desulfatirhabdium butyrativorans
GACTGAGGTGTCAACTGAGGTGTCAGTCCTATTATTTCGTCATTTCTCGCAATCGCCTAAGCTCGCCTTTATCTGCGGTTTCGACCTCTCTTACATGTCGCGGCAGATTCGATGAGGTCCCCATAATCAGACGCTCTGCAATCCAGTCATTGCGAACACTTGTGTTTTTTCGCACAGACCATGCGATGACTTTTTTGCGGGGGTCTCCCTTCCGTAGCGTTTTCAGATCAGACTCTTTTAAGCCGAGATTTTTCAGACCTGCAACGACCAGTCGTTCTGCTTTCAACGTATCGTGTTGTCTGGTTTGGTCGCCGGCGAAAGAAGTCCGGCGTTTCCCATCAAGCACTCCATCCAGTGATTCAACCATTCGGTCACGGAAATCGTCACTGCCGAAACACCAGCCCCGCCGGATGTCAGCCCAGCGCTCATCTGTTCCGTACGGATCGCTGCTGAGGACGATTTCCTGCACCCGCTTTTGCATGATTTGACGGTATTTTGACCTGCCTGCCGTATCATCGGGAAGTCCTGCACTTCCCAGAGTACGTGCGACTTCAAGCCATTCCGGACGCTTGTCCGGATGTAAATAAAGGGAATAGCTGCTCCACGGATAGTCAGACAGTTTTCCGTTTTCCAGGTTAAAACATTTCGCCCGCGCCGGATTCAGGTGAATATAGTTGCTGACCGTCAGAAAATAATCGTCTTTCGAATCCACCAGCAGGGCCTTGTAGCGGCTTTGAAACAGATGACCCCACACCTTGTGCCGGATATTAAACCGCTTCGTATAGGTGCCTTGCAGCCAGCGCATCCCGTCCACCAGATTCGGGTGAGGGGTTTCCAGAAGCAGGTGGTAGTGATTGCCCATTAAAACGAACGCATGCACCCTCCATTGCGTGCGGACGCAGGCTTCCGCCAGCGTATCCAGAAACATCTCATTATCCCGGTTGTCCCGGAACACGGGCTCCTGACGGTTTCCGCGGCACATCACATGATAAACCGCGCCTTCGTATTCGATTCGTGGTG
>DYRK01001194.1 GCA_020718785.1 Desulfatirhabdium butyrativorans
ATATTTAAATTGTTATTTTTCAACATGTTGTGAAAAGTTCGGGCATAATCAGGATGGTTTCTGATAAAATATGGCAGAATATACGCCCTGATTCTGCAAGGTGCCGCCATTGCTCTGCTTTTCGTGTGCATTTTTGCGGCTACGGAGAGATACGGAATTTTTCCGCCGGTTTTCGGATTCATAGCCATGCTGATCCTGTGCATATTGTCCGGGCTGCTCGCTGTTTTGCAGAATGCACGGATAATTGCGGTGATCGGCATCGGCGGAGGCTTTCTGTCGCCGCTTCTCTGCCCTACGCCAAATGCTGAAACCTTGTTTCTGTTGGGGTTCTATCTTGTACTTACGATAGGTATTCTGTGGATAGCGTGGTTCCGCTCATGGCGGGAACTCAATATACTGGGATTTGTGTTCACGGTGATCGTGAGCTATATTTGGGGGAGAATTGAATACAGCCCCGAACTTTTCCCGCAGATTGAAGCATTTATCATTGCCTTCTTTCTGCTGTATTCCGGCATTACAGCACGCTATACCTTTACCTGTTCTGATAAGCGGTATACACCCGCTGATATACTGCTGATGCTTGCCGTTCCTGTGAGTTTCATCTTTTTCCAAAGCGCGGTCGGACGGCATATTCCATACATGATGGCAGCCAGTTGCGGTCTGCTGTCGGTTTTTTACTCTGTGCTGACATATCTGCTTAATCGCCGGTCTTTGTCGGAAAACAGACAGATGGTTTTGCTGTACTTTACGCTTGCCATGATTTTCGGAAATATAGCTCTGCCGTTGTCATTTTCGCCTGAACAGCGGATTTCCGGGATCATTCCGGTCTGGAGCCTTGAAGCTCTTTTGCTGATCAGTGCATGGCTGCGTATCGGAAATTTTTTTCTTTTGGGATGCGGCATCATATTTCATGTTGCTTCCGCGCTGCTGCTTGCCAGATTTTCTTCTTTTTACCAAGTTGATGTTTTGGTAGTGGTATTTTTTAAACTGATAAACTTTTATTATAGTAGTCAATAAAT
>DYRK01001195.1 GCA_020718785.1 Desulfatirhabdium butyrativorans
TCACGACACGGACCTCCTGCATGATCCGGAGGAACCGCTGACCCTCGGAGACCCTGAATCCCCGTTGCGACGGGTGGGGAAAAGCACGCGAAAACCTGCAAAAGAGCTGATGCTTCGCGGACACCGGATCAGTGACAGTTCGGCGGCAAGTCTTCTGAAGGAAACGGATTACAGTCTTCAGTCCAATAAAAAATGCCGTGAAGGTGTCGGAGATCACCCCGACAGAGATGCCCGGTTCAGACACATCGCCCGGAAAACCAAAATATTTCAGAGCCAAAATCAGCCGGTGATTTCGGTTGATACAAAGAAGAAGGAGAATGTGGGCAATTATAAGAACAACGGGAGAGAATATCGGAAAAAGGGAAAGCCGAGGGAAGTGAATGTATATGATTTCAAAGGCGAACCGGGAAAGATGTCGCCCTACGGGATCTATGATGTGTCTGAATTCTATCTCCGGATCGGGGTATCTGTCCGATTCGGCGTATATTCCGTTGATATTTTTATCTCCCCTCCAATAAATGAGTCTGAAATATTTCCTGTCAAATTCTGTTACAACGTATGCTTCAAATCTGCTTCCCTTACGGTTCGGAGTATCCTGACCGAAAACCGAACCGGTCCATCCGATTATTTTGTCAGACAACCCCACCGCTGCCCGCCTTTATTCTCTTAATTTAAAGGAATATAACAACAGGTTCAGCGGCGTGAGTCCGTTGCAACTGATGGTTAGGTTTCTTTACTCATAATTCCAAATTTTACAAAATAGTCTGATATTATTTAAGTAGTTGAATTTGTCTGATGAAAATGCTCGTTTATAAACTTCTTCAAATCATACTCACTCCTGATCTTTCGTATGATTTGTATGATGGTGTATTTTGAAAAAGCTTTCCTGCCTTTTAATCGTATCGCCAAAAGATAAGAGATTACTTTTATTAAAAGAGCAGCGTAAAGCCCGTCACCCTGTAACTGCATGGATTTTATTTTAAAAACAGATTTGAGAATTTTCCAGAAGTACTCAATGA
>DYRK01001196.1 GCA_020718785.1 Desulfatirhabdium butyrativorans
AATCCTGATTCAAAAATCAGCGTAATCCCGGTTCAGATTTCCCCAAAGCAATAACCTTAGCCATAATTCTCTTCACCGTCTCAGCTTCAGGCGAGCCGATTTTCTCATAAAGTTCAATTGATTCTTTCAAATATGGCAATGCGATTTCAATATCGCCTTTTTCCTGTGCCAGCAATTTCCCTATCAGTGCAAGCGTAGCCGCCTTACCCTGAACATCTCCGATACGTTCTTTCAGTTCTAACGACTCCTGAAACAAATTCAAAGCTTCTTCTATCTTGCCCTGAACTCGATAAATCCTTGCTATTTCATGAATCGTAGCCGCCTTACCTTGAACGTCTCTGATACGCTCCCAAAGGTCTAACGCATCCTGAAAGAACTGTAAGGCTTCTTCTATCTTGCCCTGAGAGTGATAAATTATTGCTATCTCATGCGTCGTCTCCGCTTCACCCTTAACATATTCGATATTTTTTGAAAGTTCTAACGACTCCTGAAACAACTTTAAGGCTTCTTTTTTCTTTTTCGGATTCCGTCTCTGATTTTGATAAATAAAAAGAGCTATATGATGGAGTATTACCGCTTTCTCTTTTTTATCATCATCTGGACAGTTTGTTAAAGCATCTTGAAGATTTTTCAAGGCTTTTTCAACATAGCCAAGAGCATACTGTGCTCTTGCCAGATCATTCATGACCCGATAATCATTTCCAATAATACTCAGTGTGTTATCGCACAAACTGACCATTTCCCGAAATCGGCTGCGGTCATGCCACTGATTTGACAAACTAACTGTTGAGTATGCTGCAATCTCTTTCCCTTTTCCCATCAACGCCAGCCGGTGAATTTCAAGCCATTGCTCTTCGGTTGTTTTTTTTTCAGAACCCTTCCACCAAAGTTTATAAATCGTCTGCGCTGCCATCCCATTCAACCCTTCCACATCCTCCGGCAAATCCCCTTTCAACACCGGCAACAGAATCCTTGACACCCGAAACAGCGTTTCCTCTTTCAATGTCGTTTCTTCTATC
>DYRK01001197.1 GCA_020718785.1 Desulfatirhabdium butyrativorans
CTGATCGGAATGCGGAACATCCGGGATTACAAAGGCAGAATCAGAGAAGACAGGGATACGCTCGGCAGCGCAAGCCCCTTCAATATTGTTACCAAAGCCCTGACTTTGAAGAATTTTACAAAAGAAGAAATTGAAGAACTGTACGGTCAGCACACACAGGAAACCGGTCAGTTTTTTTCGCCTGATGTAACTGATTCTGTCTATTATTACACTCAGGGACAGCCCTGGCTGGTCAATGCCGTGGCAAGGGAGATTGTAACGGAAATTCTGGAATCGGATCACACAAAAGAGCCGGTCTCCGGGCATGCCGGACAGGCGGTTGAGACAATCATTCAGCGCCGGGACACGCACATTGACAGTCTGCTGGAAAGACTCAAAGAAGACCGGGTGCGGAGAATTGTCGAGCCGGTGATTGTAGGAGAGGAGAAAGATTTCAATTTTACAGATGACGATTACCGGTATGTTCTGGATCTGGGTCTGCTGAAAGATGACGGCAGCGCTCTGATGCCGTCCAATCCGATTTATTCGGAAATCATGATTCGGAAACTGACTTTTTCTCCCCGGGAATCTATGAGATTATCCGATTTCCCTCCGCACGCACCTGCTTATCTGACTGCCGGAAAATTGGATATGAAGAAACTTCTCACGGATTTTCAGACATTCTGGCGTGAAAATTCCGCGATATGGCAGGAAAGATTTCAGTACAAAGAGGCTGCGCCGCATCTGATTCTCATGGCTTTCCTGCAAAGAATCGTCAACACGGGCGGCAGAACTGACAGAGAGTTTGCCACCGGAAGGGGGCGGATTGATCTGTGCATTCATTATCAGAATAAGAAATATCCTGTTGAGATAAAAATCCGGCGGGATCAAAAGACGATTGAGGAAGGGAAAAAACAATTGGCGAATTATGTGGACACGCTCGGCTGCGATACGGGCTGGTTAGTCATATTCGACAGAAGAAAAAGAACATCATGGAAAAATAAATTATTCTGGAAAACAGGCAGGATAAATGATAAAG
>DYRK01000484.1 GCA_020718785.1 Desulfatirhabdium butyrativorans
ACCGACTATATCTGGGATCTTATAAGAAGACCCCAAGGCATCTATTTCCTCTCCCGGCCCCGCCGTTTCGGCAAGTCGCTTACCTTGTCCACGCTGAAGGCCGTCTTCCAGAACAAAAGACATCTTTTCAAAGGGTTGGCGCTGGAGAATAAGCCCTATGCCTGGAAGGAATATCCGATCATACATATCGATCTGGGGGAATTTCCGGCATCTTCCGCAGATGAACTTGACAGTGCCTTGCAGACCTCGATGGACAATTCGGCGCAGGAATATGGAATCAAACTGTCCGCGACCACGGCATCGTCAAGGTTTTCCGAACTCATAAGATCTTTGAAAGACCAGGGTAAAGTGGTGATATTGATTGACGAGTATGACAAGCCGATATTGGACAATGTGACCAGAGAAAATATTCAAAGTATCCGCGAAGTCCTGGAGAACTTCTATTCCGTGATCAAGGCGACCGAGCCCTACCAGCGCTTCGTCCTGATGACGGGCGTGAGCAAATTCTCGAAGGTCTCTGTCTTTTCCAAGCTGAAGAACCTTGCCGATATCACGATGGACGCGAAATTCGCAACCATGCTCGGATATACGCAGAAGGAGCTGGAGGAGAATTTTTCCGAGCATATTGCACATGTATGCCGGGAACAGAAGATGGAGAGGGCAGCAGTCCTGGACAAGCTTAAACTCTGGTATAACGGCTATAAATTTCATCAGAATGCAGAGACTGTTTACAATCCGGTGTCAATCGGGAAATTTTTCGAATCCGGCGGTGAGTTCAAAAACTACTGGAATGACAGGGAATATTATCAGAAGTATCTTGCCTCCGGCAGGGAGATTATCCTTGTCGGCGCGAAATTCAGCACGAAAAAACGCAATATAGCAGACTGGAAAACGGAAGCCCTTAAACTTTAAACTTTCCGTCATCCTGTGGGATAACTCTCATGGCTTTCTTCTTTCGAGCCATTTTTCCAGCTCGAATGTCCAGGGATGGCCGTTTCCAAGTCCGAGGCCGTGGCGTCCGCTTTCGTAGATATGAAGTTCCACGGGAACGCCTGCACGTTTCAGCGCCGTTGCGAAAATCATGCTGTTTTCAGCCGGAACTCCGGGATCGTCCATGGTGTGCCAGATGAAGCATGGAGGGGTCTCCGGCGTGACATGCAGTTCCGAGGACAATTCCCAGGCCAGGCTGTATGGGCAGTCCTTGCCAAGAAGGTTCTCCCTAGATCCCATGTGGGCCCAGGGTGGAAGCATCGATATGACCGGATAGCAGAGTATCCCGAAATCGGGGCGGCATGAAATTGTGTCATCGGGATATCTGATGTCCGATGTCTTCACGGCGAACTTGGTCAGGAGAGTCGATGCGAGATGTCCTCCAGCAGAAGAACCTATGATTCCGATCCTTGTTTCCTTTTTGCCTGTCGCATCAAGGTATTTCCTTATCACCCTTATAGCTTTCTTCGCATCTTCGACCATCGCCGGATGACGATAGCCTGCGGAGCCAAGCCTGTAGTTCAGGACAAAGGCGCTTGCCCCGCGCGCATTGAACCACTCGGCATATCCTTTACCTTCATGTTCGGCAAGTCCTCCATATCCTCCACCTGGAAAAATGAGTATGGCAATATTTTCGAAAGAGCCACAGCCTTTTTCCGGGAAATGTGGAGTCAGCACCGGATTGTCATCTTTACCATTTCCGTGCGCAAAGGGGACTTCCCCGTCCCATATCCTGATAGCTTTCATGTGTTCCATAAATTCCTTAGGGGTTGTTAATTAATAAGTGCTACATTTGCTGGCTGTTATTATGGCTTTTGCCAAGGAACGAATGAGGAGCATATCCAAGGATATGTAACGATTGAGTGACGTAGGAAAAAGGCGGAAGAACGCCAGCCCTCCGGGGCGGGGCGGCAGGCCATCGGATACTACGTCGTTCCTCATTCAAATATTTCAATATTCTCATTCGTCTCTCCTTGTCTGCAATGGCCTGGCGCTCCCGCCAAATTCAGAGAACCTGACTCAGCGGAAATAGATATGGTCTCGAAATTCCGATCCAGGAGGAATTTCGTATTCAGATTTCCTTTCGGATCCGCCCGGACAGGGCCAAGTCATTTTCCGGTGTTTTTGTGCAAAACGAGGCTACGTGTCAGGAAATCTGAAACTGGTCGTGAACAGGGAAAGACCTCTGTCATGCCTCCGCCATTAGTGGAATTGCGGTGGTTTTGTGGACTGCTCTCGTAAAACGATTGAACAGATGGCGAATTAAACGCTTCTATAGTATTTCAGATTTTAAATTTCAGATTGCAGATTGAATTTTCGAATATGGAAACGCCCCGGAGTATGTCAAATTATTTTTCTGAAAATCTATATCACTTCGAACTCAGAACTGGCAATGTTGAATGTTAAAATTGGGTTGCGGGCATAGGGCGCCTTAAATTTTCTGTTATTGAAAGTGGAAAACATATGAAACCATGGTCGAAATATCCGGTCGTGTATGAAATCAATACTTTTGTCTGGCTCAACTGCCTTAGCGAGAGGCATGGTCAGGCGATCACGCTTGGGAATGTGCCGCATAAAGAATGGGATTTCCTGGGATCGCTGGGCGTTGAAGCGGTCTGGTTCATGGGCGTATGGGAGAGAAGCCCTGCAGGAATACAGGTTGTAAGGAGGAATGAGGGCCTCATGTCGGAGTTCCGCAGGGTTTTGCCGGATTTCCGGGACACGGATTTGATAGGTTCAGCCTACTGCATTAGGAACTACGTGGTCGATGAGAGGCTTGGCGGGGCGGAAGGTCTCGCCCATGCCAGAAAGATGCTTGCCAGCCGCGATATCAGGCTTGTCCTGGATTTTGTTCCGAACCATGTCGCTCCCGACCATCCCTGGGTTTCGGAGCACCCGGAGTACTTCATCCGCGGCAGCAAAGATGATCTCAGGAACGATTCGGCCTCCTTTTTCGAAGCGGGTCAAAATGTCATTGCACTGGGGCGCGATCCGTATTTTCCAGCCTGGCCGGATGTGCTTCAGTTGAACGCATTCAACGTGTCCCTCCGTAACGCCGTGGAAGAGACGGTTTCGAGAATCGCCGGCCAATGCGATGGAATCAGATGCGACATGGCGATGCTGATGATGAATAAGATCTTTGAACGGACCTGGGGCGTCCGCGCCGGCGGAAAACCGGATGGAGACTACTGGGAAACTCTTATTCCTGCCATTAAAAAACAAAATCCTGATTTCAAGTTCATCGCCGAATCCTACTGGGATCTCGAATGGGAGCTCCAGCAGCAGGGCTTTGATTTCTGCTATGACAAGAGCCTCTATGACAGGATGGAGCACGGCGGCCCTGAAAATATACGGCAGCATCTTATGGGAGACATGTCCTATCAGGATAAGATGATCCGCTTCATCGAAAATCACGATGAGCCAAGAGCCGCGGCAACTTTTAGTTCACAGAAGGGGAAAATGGCAGCAGTGATCATTGCAACCCTTCCTGGAGCAAAGCTCATGCATGACGGACAGCTTGACGGATTCAGGACCAAAGTGCCAGTTTTTCTCGGACGGCGTCCGGCGGAACAGCCCGATAACGATCTCCTCAGCTTCTATTGCGGACTGCTCAAGAAAGCCGATAATGATGTTTTCCGGAACGGTTCATGGCGGCTTTGCGAACTTCGCGGATGGCCGGACAACAGGAGCTTTCAGAACATTCTTGCCTGGTGCTGGAAAAACGATAGGGACCGCTATCTTGTCGTTGTCAATTTCAGCGATTCAAGTTCGCAGGGAATGCTGCAAGTCCGATGGGATGAGATCTCAGGCAGGATTTTACGTATGACCGACCTGATGAACGGAGAAGCTTATGAGCGTAGCGGCAGTGAAATAGCCGACAGCGGCCTCTATGTCGATCTGAAACCCTGGAGCTGCCATTTTTTCCGCCAGGATAATGTCATGCCTTATAAAGAGGCTGAATGATACAGTCTTTTTTCAATCGCAGCATCACCCGCAAGCTCCAGCTTGCTGTCGGAGTCACGGCCGGACTTGTCCTCGGACTGACCCTGTGGCTCAACTACCGGACAAGCCGGACCGAACTGGAGGATGAGACCAATGCGTTGGCGATTTCCAAGATCCATACGGCCGCCAGCCAGTTGGATGATTTTATCGCGCGCATTGGCGTCCTGCCACGGAGCACCGCCAGCCGCCAGCAGGCGTATGGACGCAATCCCGATCCCGACATGGTCCCGCTGATGGCCCAGCTTCTATCCCAGATGCCGGAGAAGGAGGTCTACGGGCTCGCCATGGCCTTCGAGGACAAAGACTGGCGTGAGGAGGACTCGATGCCATGGGTGGACCGTAAAAGCTGGCCGGACGGGAATCGGGTGGAGTATGATTACCACGACCCGAAGCAGGAGTGGTATGGCGCCGCCAGGGACTCCGGGAAGTTCTATGTCTCGGAACCGTACTTTGACGAGGGGGGCTCCGATATTCCAATGGTGACGATTTCCGTGCCCATGTTCGATGCCGACAAGAAATTCATCGGTGTCGCTACGGCGGATCTCTCACTGGACCGCATCCGTCAAATTGTGA
>DYRK01000485.1 GCA_020718785.1 Desulfatirhabdium butyrativorans
TTGCGAATATCGTTGTCGAATTCGTCAAGGAAATTTTTCATGGCTGAACAATATTAGACCTCTTTCAAAAGTGGGAGTTGCTCACTTAATTTTATTGGATAAAAATTGACTTTTGAAAGAGGTCTATTCTTAGCATAAAAACAGTTATATACAAGCAAGGATCAGACGGCTGCTCACAGAAATCTTCACGATCTTTGATGCTATAAGCGGTCTTCTGCCTCACTATGGTAATATTTCAAAATGAGGACAATGCCGGGGTCTGATTATGGAAAAATCACGACGGTCCAATGTCAGAACACAAGAAATATTAAGCCGTTCAGCTATGCTTACGATTGTCGCATCCACAAAATCCAATCGGGCATCTGCATACTGATTCAGAATTTCGGTGCTGCGTTCAAGATCGGCAAGTGTGACAGTCTCAAGTACGACATCACTGTGAATCAACTGCCTCAAAAAATGACACATCGCATCATGTCCCAATCGGGAACCGATAAGATAACACACTTCAGGCAACACTGAAACAGGTAATACAAGTCCGGTATTGACAGTCTGAGCAAACTTCAAAACCCGTTTATGGTTACGGTCTTTGCTGTTAGCCAAGGCAAACAGAAAACTGGTGTCTAAAAGAGCATTCATTGATATTTTCAACTATTTACTCAGATGCCAGCCCTGAACGGAACTGATTTCCTTTTTTAAGATTTCCTCATCTCTTTCTGAAACATCGTCTTCTTCTGAAACACCGATTCCCGCTATGCTTCGCAGAAATGCAGAACCTTCTTTTTTTTTATGAGAAGCATGGGGCAAAGCGGTCTTAAAACGAAGATATTCTATGAAATCAGCCAGTTCAGGCAGAATATCCGCAGGGAGTTCTTTTACTGCCTCGCTGATTTGCTGACGGATAGGCGAAATAACATTCATTTTAAACCTCTCGCTTCCTCACGGGTTTTCAAAAGTCAAGATTCGGACGCCGGTATGTTCAAACTCACGCTCGTCTGCAAGGATTATGTGTAAGCAAGGATCAGACGGCTGTTTCCGGAAATCCTTTCTTGACATCATTCCGCCTGAATCTTGTTAAACGAAGCGTTATATGTCTCTCTTACACAGTTATAAATCTCTAATTCGGCCAAATCAATACACGCTCCGACGCCGAGTAAAAAATTTATGCCGAGAATCCCTTCTATTTCAAATCCGTAATCCATTGCCCCGATTTCGATTTCAAAATCTCTGACCCGGAGTTCCCCTGCAGATAAGCAACTGACAGATTTTGAAAAGACAAATTCCGTGCCGCCGACACCTCTGATCCGGTGCAGGGAATCATTCACCTCAAGTTTCAGACCTATATCCGACAGACTGTCTGCCGAAAAAACAGTTCCCGCAGACCCTGTGTCAAGCAGAACATTCTCAAATGTCATCTCCCGTCTTTCATGGCTCAGGGAGACTTTGACATAAGGCAATCCGTTTTTGATTCGTATTTTCACCGGACACCTCTGATTCCCAGCCAATTGCGTTCATAAATTTCGAGTTTCTCCCGGTCCGTATGAAAAACATAAAGCTCTCTTTCGGGGGACTCCCTGTGCAGTTGTTTATAACCCTGCATGGCAGTTACCGAGTCGGGAAATGTGCTGATAACCGAGAGCTGTTCAACAATGCGTCTGCCTGATTCGGAAAATGCTTTTATTGCTTCCGCCAATAGCCATTGGTGAGGATAATGATGCTGTATTTCTTCCCATGTCATGTTTTACTCCCTTGTATTGAAAAAATCAGCAGATTTTTCCTTGGCGCCGGGCTTTGACGGTTTTGCCATCATCATGCCTTTCTTATCGCTAATAACTATAGACAAAAAAGGATTCAAAGAATCAGCAAATCAGGGTTCAGACTGTGCATCTGCAAGGATTATGTGTAAGCAAGGATCAGACGGCTGTTTCCGAAAATCCTTGCTTACACGCAATCCGTAGGTTGGGTTGAGGCACGAAACCCAACACATAACGAACCCTTATCAATGAATATCAGTATGTTGGGTTTCGTGCCTCAACCCAACCTACAACTCAATGATTTGCTGATGGATAGGTGGAATAATCAGCAACATCC
Source organism: Desulfatirhabdium butyrativorans (assembly GCA_020718785.1). Classification (GTDB taxonomy): domain Bacteria; phylum Desulfobacterota; class Desulfobacteria; order Desulfobacterales; family DYRK01; genus DYRK01. The sequence goes on from DYRK01000485.1 coordinate 2,089, forward strand.
CTAACTCGATTTTAAATCGTATTTTTCGTGGCAAACTTCATCTGCCAGTCTCAGCACTTCATTTTCCATTGCCTGAGAAATTCTGAAATTCACTGATTTAAGCTTGTTTATCACTTCTTTTACAGAGGTGACTATTCCCTTTTGTTTGGCTCTGAGAATAACGCCTAACAGTCCGGTGAATTTAAGGTTCAGGTTTTTAGCAACCTGTCTGGCTTTCAAATCATCCAATATCACCAGACTGTTGCCGAATTCAAAAGAGAGCGCAATTGAACCTGATTCTCCCAGATCAATGAAAGTATTCAGTATTTTCACATAATTTTCATCTTTAACCTGCCGTATTTCAATCCAATCTTCTGTCTTTTTACCAAACTCTTCAGCAACTTCCCTGCTGATGAATACTTTCCCATAGAGTTCTTTCAAAATAAACAGCATTCCGATATTGTCCAATGCAATCAGACAACTTGAATCAGAAATAACATCAGGCATTTTCAAAATCTCTTTCTATTTCTTCGGCAGGATAGTTAAAGACCGAAACACCGTAATTGCCGAGCAGTTCCATAAATGTCCGCTTGGAAAGACCTGAGAGGTCTGCGGACTGCCCGAGGGACAGTTTTCCCTGTTCATACATTTTGGCAGCCAGCATGAATCGTATTTCCTGTATGTCAGTGTTGACAAAATCGGGCAATATGATTTGCATGACCTGCATATTTGATTCCTTTCCTTGTACACAGCAACCGCCGGTTTGAGTCAGAGTTCAGACGGGCGATACAGAATCTTCTCAATTTCACATTTGAGATTCGGTAAATTCTGCTCGATTACCGACCAGACAATTTCTATATCAATAGCGAAATATTCATGAACCAAAATATTTCTCATCCCGATAATCGCCGGCCAGGGAATACGGCAATACTGCTGCCGCAGTTCCGGCGGCAAATTCCGGACAGCTTCGCCGACAATCAGCAGTTGGTAACAGACTCCGTCCTGAATCAGACCGCTCTCCTCAAACTGCTGCTTTCCGTGTTCTGCATAATGTTCAATCCGGGTGACGGACTGCAAAATATCCTGCAACCGCTCTTTTTCATCTCTCACAGCGGAACCGCCTGTTTCAATATCCGCTGCCGGAAATTCCCTTTCAAGCCGCCTTCGGTAAACACAGACACCGGACATTCAAGGAGCATTTGCAGGTCTGTCAGGAGTCCGCCCTGATCAAGCAGCGTGCGGCCTGTTTCCAGACTGACCAGAAAGCCTATTTCATCCCGGTGTTCAGAGTCCGGCTTGCCGAATATCCGAATATTGTATGCGCCGTGCTTCCGAGCGAGGTTCAGAATGTCTTTGCGGTGTTCCAGTAAGCGTTTTTCAATTGAATCCATAAGATGAAAATAACCTTTTCACCGGAAAAAGTCAAGGTTCGGACACCGGCATGTTTGAACTCACGCTCGTCTGCAAGCGGGAATCTGCACGGATTATGTGTAGCAAGGAGAGGAATGTTCTGAAAAACCTGTTCACCCGGAACGGAAGCGATTTCTCCCCGCTCATAAGCCCTGATCCGCTCTTCGGATTCTTCCGCCCACAGCGCATCAATCTCTTCACGTTCCGATCTCATCAGACTGTCAAGTATGTGATCTATGATAACGGCACGTGATTCAATTGGCAGATTCAGTGCGGCTGAAATAATCTCTTTTTCTGTCAGCATAATATCCCTCTGTTAAGCGTTTTTCAATTGAATCCATAAGATGAAAATAACCTTTTCACCGGGGAAAGTCAAGGTTCGGAGGACGGAATATCCGAAATCACGGTTGTCTTACTTATTATTCTCTATCCAATCATAGTGATTATTTTAATATTTTCAATTGATTCAAAATCTTTCGGATTATGGGTGATAAGAGACAAACCGTACCGCAATGCAGTAGCCCCTATCCACGCATCTTGCGGAGAAATAGGCCGGCCCGCTGCCCGACATTCGGCTCGTATCCTCCCCCACTGTCGGGTCGGCATAGCTCCATATCTATCGGAAGAATCGAATAATAGGCTGCAAGGATTTTTTCTAAGCGGCTTATCCGGTGATTTCCCCATTTACAGACTTCCGTCCATTGATACAATTCGGCAACGGTCATCAGGGAAATCGCTAATATCTTGTTCTTCAGATATGGCTCATAAAGTACAGCCCGTGTATCTTTTTTAAATAAAAAAGATACGATATTTGTGTCTGACAGAACGATTCCCATCAGTCTTTCAGACGGTCTTCCCGGCGCTGCTGATAAATATATGTGATAATGTCATCTGCCGATTCTTCATCTGGCCAGAAATCAGCCGCCAGATTTGCAATATCTGTTACAGGTTTTGTTTTCTGATTTTGTACAAATTCCTCGATATTTAAAAAATTTTCAAAATCGGCAACAGCCGATGATTTCGGGTAGAAGGTGTTTGAAAATTAGTACAACTAAATAAATTTTTGTTTACAGTAAAGA
>DYRK01000486.1 GCA_020718785.1 Desulfatirhabdium butyrativorans
GCCGGGGAGGTTCCCCGGCTTCCCGTGACGGGAGACGGACCGAAGCCGGGGCTTCGGGCGCAGACGCGTTCCCAAGCTGGGGCTTGGGAACGAGGAAAAGTGAGAAATGATTTCCCGACTTTCACTTCTCACTGTTCACTTCTCACTTTTCAATTTCTTTACATTCCGATGTCGAAAAAAATTATGAAAGTTCCATGTTCATACATGCCGTATCCTAATCGCAGAATACCTGCTTTTGTCATCTTCTTTTTAATATGTCTTACAGCCGTGCCGGTTTCAGTTTCATCTTCAGAAACAAGAGCTTATGAGATCAAGGCTGCGTTTTTATATAATTTTGTCAAATTTGTCGAATGGCCCGAAAGCCTTATGAAACAATCCCGCGGCATCATAACGGTCGGCATTATGGGAAGCGACGATTTCGGCAACGCATTTGACGTTATCGCGGGCAGGAGCGTCAAAGACATGAAACTTTCTGTCAGATATTTTGAAAAAGCAGAGGATATCCCTGCCTGTCATCTGCTGTTTGTCAGCGGTTCCGAAAAACATCGGCTGAAGGAGATTCTTGAGTCGGTCCGGGGCTATCCTGTCCTGACTGTGGGAGAAACAGAGGATTTCAGCGGACTGGGGGGTATCATCCGCTTTTACATCGAAAACAATAAAGTACGTTTTGAAATCAATATGTCTGCTGCTTCGAGGGCAGACCTCAAAATCAGTGCCAAGCTGCTGGAAGTAGCCAAAATAGCCAAATAGCATAAACAGATAAGCAATGCTGATAACTTTCAAAGACCTTTCAATCCGACATAAATTACAGGTCATCGTTATGGTGATAAGCAGCACTGCCATGGTGCTGGCCTGCGGCGCGCTGGGAGCTTATGAAATCATCAATTTCCGAAGGTCCCTGATTGCCGAAATGTCTGTTCTCTCAAGAATCGCCGCGGACCGTACCACAGCCTCGATTTCATTCAATGATCCGGCTGTGGCTGAAGAGACACTGGCTGCCCTGGCTGCCAAGCATTCTGTTGTTTCCGCGTATATCCGAGATATGAACGGCAAGATTTTCGCGCAATATCATCGGAATGGCGCAATAAAAAAAATGTCTCCTCCGAATCTCTCTCCCGAGGACTGGCGTTTCGAATCCGGCTATCTGTTCATGTCTTATCCGATTCTTCTGGATAAAGAGAAAATAGGAACCGTTTTCATAACATCGGATATGGATGATATGTACGGGCTGATCCGACGCTATCTCGCTGTTGCTTTTGCAGTTCTGTCGGGAAGTCTCGTTCTTGTTTTTTATCTGCTGTCAAGATTTCAGGATGCTGTTTCAAAGCCTATACTTGATCTGGCTCATGTGGCAAAATCATTTTCGGAAAACATGGATTATTCAATACGGGCAAGCAAGCAGGGCGATGATGAATCAGGGCTTTTGGTGGATGCTTTCAACAAAATGCTGGATCAGATCATACAACGCGATATCGCTTTGAAGGAATCCATGAGAGCGGTCGAATCTTCTGCACAGGAAGCCCGGCGTCTGGCTGAAGAGACAAAATATGCCAATATCGAATTGGAAAAAGAAATTGCCGAACACAGACGGACAGAGGTTCAGCTCAAGGAGTCCGAAGAAAAATACAGAAATCTTTTCGATTTCGCGCCGGACGGTATTTTTATTACCGATTTTGCCGGAAAAATCCTGTCTTTCAACAATACTGCCATGAGAATATTCAGCCACAATGACAGAGACCTTTTTTCCCGCATGACCGACACGGAGTTCTATCAGGATGCGGACGACCGTCTGAAACTGATGGAACGGCTGAATTCGGAAGGACTTCTTGAGAACTACGCTGTCAATTTCAAAGACAGATCAGGAAAGCCATTTGTGGCAAGTCTGTCCGCACGGCTGATAGGATACGGAGGAAAACTCTGCATCCAGTCCATTATCAGAGATATTACCCCGATCAAACTTATGGAAGCAGAACTCAGAGATTATGCTGAAAATCTCGAAAAAATGGTGGATAAAAAAACCGCCGAACTCAAATCCGCAAACAGGGAACTGTCCGCGGCTGTGAAAAGCCTTGAAGATACGCGTGAGCAGCTGTCTTTAAGCGCGCATCAGGCAGGTATGGCGGAAATTGCCGTATCTGTGCTTCACAACATCGGAAATGCCATCAATTCGGTCAATGTCAGGATATATCACCATGAAGAACGCCTGAACCGCGGAGAGATAAAATCCTTAGAAAAGATATTTGGTTTATTATGTTCCGGGGAATTTGTCTGCGCGGACATGCCCGGACGCAAGGAAAAATTATTGAAATACTTTGACGCGACCATTTCCTCGCTGAGGGAGAATTACCGGCAGATGAAAGAAGACTGTGCTTTTATAAGAAAAGGACTGGATCATCTCATGGAAATCATCTCGCTGCAGCAGAAATATGCAGGCGTCCGCGGGGCTGAAACATTCGAGGATGTGAACGAACTGCTGAAAGATTCGGCAGAGATGATGATGGATTCTGTCCGGAAGCGCAATATTGATATCGAATTCGAGCCTGCGCCTGTGAGCAGAGTCTATGTCAACAGAAACAAAATGATTCAGATATTTATCAATATCATCAAAAATGCTTATGAAGCAATCGAGGCATTTCCCTCGGATCAGAAAGGGAAAATAAAGCTGTCAACCTCAATCGCCGAAGAAGATGAAAGCGACTATGTCCAGATTGTCATTTCCGACACAGGCGCCGGCGTGCCGAGGGAAAATTTGAACAAGGCATTTCGTTTCAACTTTTCTACAAAAGACAGGGGAACAGGCTTCGGTCTTCATGATGCCGCCAACTACATCGCGGCGCGCAACGGACTCATCCGCCTTCACAGCGAAGGACCCGGCAAAGGCGCGCAGGTGATAATCCGATTGCCGGCTTCAAAAGGAGAAAATTGCAATGAACAACAGAATTATCGTGATTGATGACGAAGAATCCATTCTGAATGATTATCAGATGATTCTGTCGCCGCCTCAGGAAGATATCTCAAAGCAAAGGGAAATGCAGGCATTGGAAGCCGAACTGTTCGGCGCGTCCGAGGTTCAGGAAAGAAACGTACAGGAACATTACGAGGTGACTGCCGCGCTTCAGGGAAAGGAAGGGGCTGACTATATCGCAGAGGCGAAAAAAAACGGGAAACCCTTTGCCGTTGCTTTTATAGATATCCGGATGCCGCCCGGTTGGGACGGAGTCCATACAGCCAAAAAAATCCGCGAGATTGATTCCGATATTGAAATTGTCATGGTGACCGCGTACTCGGACAGAGACCGGCGGGAAATCGTGACCGAGGTGAGCCGGCCCGAAAAACTGCTTTATATCAAGAAGCCTTTTGATCCGGATGAAATCCGGCAATTGGCTCTCTGTCTGACCCGGAAATGGGAGCTTGAACAGAAAGCCATGCGGCACAGAAACTATCTGGAACGGCTTTTGGACTCGGTAAGGCGGCTCAAGACCTTAAACATAAGCTCTGTCAGGGATGTGCTGGCCGCCATCCTGAATGAAGTCCTGTGTTTTGTCCATGCGCGCAAAGGATTCATTGCCAGATTGGAAAACGGCAAAGTCTGTATGGAAATAAACTCTGAAAATCTTTCAGTCGCGGAGATCGGTCTGCTGATAAAAAATGTGTCCGAACAACTGTCTGATATTCACACAATTTCATGGGTTGACAATATTATGATCTTCCCTTTGCAGAACGGATTCGGAAATTTTTTCATTCTGGTATCTGATCTTCAGCCTCCGGTTCATGAGGAGAAATTCGAACTGCTCAGACTGCTGCTTGGAACTTCTTCGGAAGTTCTCGACAGTGTGAGCCGCCATGAACGGTTTCTGAAAAACGAGCGCATTGCCACCATAGGACAGATGGCAGCGGGAATTATCCATGAGATAAACAATCCCCTGACAGCCATGCTCGGGGCTGCGGATTTCTATAAATCCGACGGCGACAAATTATGGAAATTGGTCCGGGGCTATGCAGATATCCTCAGAAATCCCGATCTTCCTCCGGAACTTATTAAAAATGCAGAAGAACTCTGCCGCGGTCTTGATCCTGAAAAAATACGCAGAAAAATGAAAGAGCATCATATTATTATCCGGGACGGAGTGGAACGGGTCCGGGTTCTGATGAAAAATATCAGAACCTTTTCAAGCGGCAGCAATCATTTCGAAGCAAAGCTTCAGGATATCAGCGAGGCATTGGAAAACACGCTGATGCTGGCTCATAATACGATCAAATACGGCATAACAGTATATAAAGACTGGGAAAGCCCTCTCTTGGCAAGGTGCGATCTCGACAGCATCAGGCAGGTATTTCTCAACCTGATTCTGAATGCGGCTCAGGCAATGGACGGTCACGGAGAACTGCGGATAAGTGCTATCCGGAAAGACAGAAAAGTGATTGTGTCTGTCGCAGACACAGGCCCCGGCATCCCTGAATCGGAGATGAAACGGATATTCGAGGCTTTTTATACCACAAAGCCTGACGGAACCGGTCTGGGTCTGTCCATTGTCAAGGGGATTGTTGACAGGCA
>DYRK01001198.1 GCA_020718785.1 Desulfatirhabdium butyrativorans
GGCTTCCCCGGCAAGTGCGTTCCCAAGCCGGGGCTTGGGAACGAGAAAAAAACGGTTTTGCAAACCGTTTCGCCGATAAAACGATTTGCAAAATCGTTCTACAAGAAATTCGGAAAGCGCAGGTTATGACTTATCTCTGATTTTAAGGCAAAATTTCAAAATATCGGCAGTGAACCGGGCGATATACCCTGAAATCTCTCTGATCTAGTGTCAAAATTATTTTAAGTCCGTAATCTTCTGCAATAGCCATTACGCTGGCATCAACAAAGTCAATCCGGCTGTCTGAATATTTGTCAAGAATGTCGGCTATGCGTTTCACATTCTGCTCCGTTAATCCTACAAGCTGAAAACGACTCGTGGATAGTCCCTGCAAAAATTTTACAACAGCAAGGATGCCTGCATTTCGCCCAACCAGATAAGCTATTTCGGCTAAAACTGTCTGAGGTAATAATATCTGTTGATATTGAAGATAAAAAGACACAACGGATTCGTGTTCGGCATCCGAGCAATTAAGCAGAGCAACAACAAATCCCGTATCGGCTATGACTATTGTCTTTTCCATGTCCAGCCTGAATTTTGAGTAATTTCTCTTCGAAGTATTTCCTCTGAGCGGGTTGCCAAATCAGGCGGACCCTCAAATAAACCAATCAAAATATCTTCTTTTTTCTCAGAAGAAGAACTCTGCTTTTGGGCATTATCTGCTTCGTGCTGATATTTATCTAATAATATCCGATAAAAATTGAACAGTTCTATTTTAGCATTATCCGAGAGTAATGACAAATCAATCTGAAGTTCATTCGAGTTCTGCATCATTTTCTCATCCTTTCCCTGCGCTCTGCCTGTCTGCGGCGTTGAGTATGTTCCCGTAACCGACGTGCATAAACTGAACTGTCCTGTATATCGCCATGGTCTTTCCACATGCCGATCAGTCCTGACTGACGAAACCGCCGGACCGTCAGTGGAATGCGATTGATGTTGAAAAGTTGCGGCAATACAGTAATTTCAACAGACTGCC
>DYRK01000487.1 GCA_020718785.1 Desulfatirhabdium butyrativorans
GTCACGGGAAGCCGGGGAACTTCCCCGGCAAGTGCGTTCCCAAGCAGGGGCTTGGGAACGAGAAAAGCCATGGCTTGGGAACGAGGGGAAATATTCTCATGCCTGCTATTTGACATTGCAAATCTTTTTCAATATAACAGAATACAGATGAAATCCGGAGTGCAGGGTTTTCCTGACCTCAGCCTTTTAAAAAAATGAGGAAGAAAATATGAATGAAATCGTCAATACAGAGACCGCGGAAACTGCCGGAGAAATGAAAACCGCAAACACTCTATCTGAAATGAAGATCGAAGAAATAAAGCATGTTATTGAAAAAATCCGTCCCTATCTTCCTTCCCAGCTGTTTGAAAAAATTATCCGTGAAAAAGGAGAATCCGAAATAGGTATCCGACGCGTGAGGCTCACGGTTTTCTTTTCGCACCTGAAAAATTTTTCATACATCAGCAGCCGGCTGGAAGGGGAAGTTGCCGCGGAGTTTCTGAATTTTTACCTGAATTCCATGTCGCGGATCGTAAGCCGATGGAACGGAACCCTTGACAAATTCATGGGCGACTCGGTCATGGTATTTTTCGGCGATCCCGAATTCACATCAGATGAAGACCATGCCCTGCGATGCGTTCTTATGGCGATTGAAATGCGTGAAAAAATGAAAGAATTCCGCAAAAAATGGTATGACATGGGATATCAGGAACCGCTTGCCTCCCAGATGGGAATCGCAACCGGATACTGCACCGCGGGAAATTTCGGTTCGCCGGAAAGAATGAACTACACGGCTATCGGAACTCCGGTAAATCTTGCGTCGCGATTGGCAATGGCAGTTGACACGGATGAAATTTTCATCAGCCATGAAACTTGGGGTTATGTCAAAGAAAAGATCGTCTGCACGCCTCCGGAAAAATTGCATCTCAAAGGCTTCGATCATGAACTTCTGGCGCACAGAGTTCTTTATCCGCAAGAAGAAAAATCTGCGATACTTTCTATGAAAGATGAACCAAAAGGAATAAACATAAAGATAGATTCTTCCAAAATCTCAAAAGACGAAGTGATTTCAATTATTGACGAACTGTACGCAAAATCGGAACGGGAATAAACCGGATATGGATTCTTATGAAATCGAAGTGAAATTTTATATCGCGGATACCATGCCGCAGATACGGGAGAATATTCTTGCACTCGGGGCAAAGCCGCTGGGCTGTGTTTTTGAAAGCAATATACTGTTTGAAGATGAGGCTCGGAGTCTCAGGAAAAAGAATTGCCTGCTGAGGCTCCGCAAAGATTCGAAAACAAAGCTCACATTCAAATCCACGCCCGTTGCCGCGGACAGTCAGTTCAAAATCCGCCGGGAATTAGAGGTCGAGGTCAGCGATTTTTCCAAGATGAACAGTATTCTTGAAGCTCTCGGATTCCGCAAAGAACAGATTTATGAAAAACGGCGCGAAGACTTTGTCCTTGACAGCACCATCTTTTGTATGGATACCATGCCTTACGGAAATTTTCTGGAAATCGAGGGCGAAAAAGAAAATATCAGACCGCTGGCAGAACAGATCGGTCTCAAATGGGAACAGCGCATTCTCACAAGTTATTTAGGCATATTCGCTTTTATCCGGCAGCAACTGAATCTGAATTTTTCCGATCCCACATTCGATAATTTCAAGACGGTCAACGCGGATTTCGGAAAATATATCGAGAAAGTGAGAAATGAGAAGTGAGAAGTGAAAAGTGAAAAGTGAGAAAAGAAATGCTTTCGATTATAACGCTTAATCTGCGGTTCGGCTTGGCGGATGACGGACAAAATAGTTGGGCTTTTCGGAAAAAAGCCTATCCGCTGCTGTTTGAAATATATCAGCCGGATTTTATCGCTTTTCAGGAAGCCAATGATTTTCAGAGCGATTTTCTGAAAGAAACACTTTCCGGGTATCGGATGATCGGGAGAAGAAGTCCTGCTCCGGCATTCTGGCAGAACAACCTGATTTTTTATAAATCCGGATGGGAATGCACACTTTCCGACCATTTTTTTCTGAGTCCTACGCCCTGTGTGCCGAGCCGTTCCCGCGCAAGCGTCTGGCCCAGACAATGCACGCTCGGAATTTTCAGAGACGCGGGGCATGAAGTGATCTGTGTCAGCACGCATTTTGATTTTGACGCCGAAGTTCAGAACCAAAGCGCGGTCATTATCATGGATCGGCTTTCGCAACTCCCATCGGATCTGCCTGCGCTTATAGCCGGAGATTTCAATTCAACTCCGTATTCTGCCTGTCACAAAGTGTTCACCGGAGAAAATCAGGTACTGTTGCCGCGGAGTCTGTATTTCAGAAATCCTTTTAAAAAACCTTTTCCCGGAACATTTCATGGATTTACAGGAAAAGCAGGCGATCCCATTGACTGGATTCTTTACCGCGGCAGTCTGATTCCGGAAATAGCCGAGGTCATACAGAACATTTATCTTTCGGATCATTTTCCGGTTCATGCGGCATTCAGATGGGGTGGGTGAAAAATTCTTTTGATTGCAGGGATATTTATCCCTTGCAGAAAGAAGTGCATTGAGCATAAAATAAACTCTTCAGCAATTGGTCAGTCCTGCGCGGAAAATGGATCAACTCCGAATCTGTGGGAAAATCGGTTTTCCGGCGGTTTTGACACGAGAGAAGAAAATGGATAAACAATTTTTATCAAGTCCTGTCGAATCATATATCAACGAACAGGGTTTGTTAATTCCCAAGGACTGGTTAATTGGAATCGAAAAAAAGGAAATCCGTAAAAAAGATAATGTTATTACGATCATACCTGTCGAAAAAGACGATCCGATTTCCGAATTGGGTACAAAACCTGTTTCCTGTGGAATAACAGATGGTTCTCAGGAACATGACAAATACATTTACGGTTAATCGGGCTGGCTGTGAGGGATCCGTAGAGGAAGGATAAAATCCAAAATGGGATATATATTAGTCACAGATGACGATGCGGTGGTCAGAAAACACCTGCGCTCTATTCTGGAAGGAGCGGGTTATCAGGTAAAAGAAGCTGCTGACGGAAATACCACCCTCAAACTCTGGCGTCAGGAACCGGCAGATATTATTATTCTCGATCTGATTATGCCGGAAAAAGAAGGTATCGAAACACTGATGGAACTCAAGCAGGCTGTTTCAGATGTCAAAGTCATTGCCATTTCCGGCGGCATCAAAGGACAGGCAGATGTGCTGCTGACCGTGGCAGGCGACCTCGGAGCATTGCGTACATTCAAAAAACCTATCAATTCCGCAGAACTTCTCCGGGCTGTAAAGGAACTTCTTGGAAGTGAGAAGTGAGAAGTGAGAAGTGAAAACCCCTGACTTCTGACCCATTATCATTTTACGATTTTGATCTTCCCTTTTTTAAAAGCCGCAGCCATCGGTTTCAGGTTATCTTTAAGGTTTCCTTCCATCAGAGCGATCAGGTTTGCAAAGGGCATTGCCGGCAATCCTTTCAATTTTTCAAGCTCCGGAAAGGCTGCTGTGTCGCTGTCTGCCTTCAGCAGACGACCTTCCGCGCCCATCATTCTGATCATGTCTTTGATCTCATCAACATCAGCCAGAACGCCCATCAGAACAGACATCAGCGGTTTGGCGTCATTGCGCGGAATATTTGCCGGCAGGTCATTGAACCTTACGGAAAAGGAACCCTTTTCAAGCAGAAAGACGCGTGTCAGTGCATTGTCTCCTGTGAAAAATCCTTGCCGGACATGAATCAGCATCCCGTTTTCGATAAAAATATCCCCGTCAATTTCTTTCAGATAAATGCTTGCAGTTTTGGAACCGAGTTCCATGCTCTGGAGGAGATCGGACAGCCCGAGATCCGAAAGATTGCCTTCCATGACCCCTTCGGTACGCCGGTTCCGTACCACACGCCGGAGAGCGGCATTCACGCGTGCAAGAAGCTCGGCTTTGTTGAAAGGTTTTGTGATATAATCATCTGCGCCTAATTCCAGCCCTTTTATTTTCAGTTTTTCACGGACCAAAGAGGTCAGCAACAGCACCGGAATATCCTTGAAAGACGATTTTTCACGGATCAGTCCAAGAGTTGTGAAGCCGTCCATGACCGGCATCTGAACATCCAGCAGCACCAGATCAGGTTTCTGGGATTCCAGAATTTTCAGTCCGTGCGAGCCGTCTTTGGCATGGATCACGTCATATCCCGACTGTTTGAGATGTTCTCCCAGAATCAGATGCTGGGTCTGATCGTCATCAATTATTAAAATCAGATAATTATCCAAAATACATCCTTCCATGAAATGCTTTTGTCAATCTCAGCGGATCGAAAAAAACCCTCGTTACCACGGGACGCGAAGCGTCCTGTCTTTATTCCGACGCAAAGCGCGGGAACAAGAAAAACCGCATTTTCCGATACGGGTCAGCCCTGTATCCCGGCACCTTTGCGGGATATTCAGGTGCTTACTTCCGATAAAGTCTGATCGGAAAATATTTTCTATCATATAGCCGGAGACAGTTTCAAGTCAACAGATTTTTCCCCGGCAATTCCCATTTTGGCAATAAAAGGATTCTGATAATAATA